>JBAXBD010000529.1:0-4754 GCA_037142165.1 Schlesneria sp.
TGTGCCGCCCGTGTCCGTTTCGTGAATTTTTACTGCCTCTTTTGGACGTTACCCGGAAGACGCGGTCGGGCTTTCCGTTGCGGATAAGAATCCTCCACTGCAATCCCTAACGCGAATTGCACCTACGTTCGGGCGCTGCTGGCCTGCCGTCTTCGTCCGTCGCGGCCAGGGAACCCCAGCACGAGCCCTAACCGCGACGGACGAAGACGGCAGGAACAAACCGGCAGACAGCGACGTTCGGACAGCTCAATAAGGATGGCTTCGCCGCTGGTTTGTTGAGAGAAGAGGCCCTTCCGCTCTGGGCAAATCCGGCAGCCGTCGACTTCATCCAGCCAAGTTTTTCTATCAAGTCCGTCTTCGGTTTTCTCGCCGCTACGCGTGAAACTGATGAGGGGAGTTTTTTGCCATGATCGCATCAGTCAGATCATCCATGTAGACTGAACGCGAACGAGTAGGCAGCACACTTAATTTCGGCGGTCGGTCCGATTCATGTGGCCTTCTGCCAGGGACCATGAATCATGGGCGACTTCTTCAAGCCGTGGCAACGAAAAATGGGCGTGGTAACGCTGCTGATGGCGTGCGTGTTCTGCGGACTTTGGGTCAGAAGTTTACATGACAATGATTCGCGAATGTGTCCCATTCTAAGAATCCTTCCCATATGGGCGATTCGATGCCACATGTGATTTTGACTCCTCACATCTTCACCCTGATGACCGAAACTTCTGAAAGCCCCCACAAGTCAGGGTTCATCGGTTGGATGCACAATAATACCGACCCGCTGAGCAATGAGGAAATCATATGGTCGTCGCGCTGGTGGGGATTGGGGGTCGGAGAACGACATGATCAGGTTGGATATACGTTTACCAACATTGATGGAACTAGTCAGACATTTCCAGTGCAGTACACGTACCGATCAATTCCGTACTGGTTCATCACAATCCCCTTGACACTGCTCTCGGCATATCTGCTGCTCAGCAAGCAACGAGTTGCGAAACTGAAATCGGCGAGCGATAAGCCGCTTTCCGAATAAATAGGCGAGTCACCGAATTTTCGGGCAAAGCCAAAGGCGACCCGTTCGTGTTCGGGAGTGAATCATGGGCGACTACTTCAAGCCGTGGCGACGGAAGTTCGGCGTTGCGACGCTGGTGATGGCGTGCTGTATTTTTTGTCTGTGGGACCGACCAACACCAATCTGAGGACGCATCATGGGCGACTTCTTCCGCGGCTGGCGACGAAAGTCTGGCATTGTGACGCTCGTGCTGGCGTGCGTGTTCTTCGTGGGATGGATGAGGTGCCTTTTACACCATCGGTACTGGGAGGACGTGATTAGGGGTCACAGGGAAATGCTTGGCATAAACACACCTGTTGAGACTTCCACTCCAGACTATTCAGTGGTCAGTGTGTTAACCCTGCTGTCTGCCTACCTGCTTCTCAGCAAGCCACGGAACCGGAAGCCCAGACCAACACAAGTCTAGGACAGTACCGGGGAAAGCCTGCTAGACCTCTTGAATGTAAGCTATGCAGTTCCAACTCCAGCAAAGTGCCGGGCCAGTACACTGGCCCGGCACTTTGTTTCTTAACACCTGTGAATTACGTGTTGACCCCACTTTATACGATCCACAACTCATTTTTTGTGAACGACATAATTGACTCACCATAGTGTCAATGGCGCAAATTGTTCACAGCGTGGGTCAGTTTCACTACTTTGCGATTTGTCTACGAGGACCATTTGGAATATCATCCAGTCGGTCACCGTTCGCACTGCATTTCGCACGCGGTGGAATTTAAATCATCATGCACGCGGATGGTGGGTGTGCTGGCGGTGATATTACGGCGGAAACGGATCAGTCAATGAATTGGTGACTTAGCCACGCATCAATCGCATTGATCTTCTGGCAGCTCGCAAAATCATAACGATCTACTTCGACGACTCTTTTTCCGCGTCCTCTTCTCGCTCGCGACGTTCGATTGAATTGTTCACTGCAATCAAGCCCGCGGCGTGCTCCAACACAGACGATCGCTCGCTGGCCGATAGCAAAGACCAAATGCGAAGCATTCCAGCCAGGCATGGATCATTTGAATCGTCAGGCTCCGACTGCTGCGCTTTCTGCTGCGCATCGGAAACGACTTGCCTCTGCTCATCGCGTAAATCATTGTTGGAATTGCTTGTTACGTCGATACTTTCGACCGTTGGCACAGGCTTCATAAGCCTGGGGTCGCGGGTTCGAGTCCCGCCCTCGCTACTGTCGAAAACCCTTGTTTTACAGGGGTTTTCTTCGTTTAACGGGCTGATAATTGTCTCTGGCTTCAACCCGAATGTTCCGGCCGAAACTAGCGGTTTCTGGTCATTTCTGGAACTTACTGCTGCGCTTTCTGCTGCGCGCAGCATCGACGGCGCGGATGTCACGGATTCGAGAATTGTGAATGACACTCAAAATCGCGGCTCTCATACTTGAACGCTGACGCCCCGCTCGCTGATATTTTCGGAACTTTTGATGTCTCACAAAAATTGTCTTCCCATTGACCCTCGCTGAAGTTATCATTTAACGTAACATCAGGGCCGATGATGCCTTACTTTGACCTCTTTTTATGGGATGAACAGAACGAAGAGCACGTCGCGGAGCACGGAGTCACGACGGCGGAATTTGAATACGTCGTTCTCAACGCGAAGAAGGCGGGATCAAGTCGTTCGACTGGCCGACCGATCGTCTTCGGCGAGACCGAAGCGGGTCGTAAACTTGGTTGCATCGATGAAGTGATCGACGATCGTTACTGCTATCCAATCACCGCTTACGAAGTCGAATGAAAGGTTGTTTGTCATGAGTAATCCGAAGCCCCCTCCGAAATTCGTCCTGACACCCGAACAGCAGAAGATCGTCGAAGAGGTGCGCCGCCTGGCGGAAATCGAAAAGCCAGAAATTCTGGCCGAAGGCCGTCGAGTCTTCGAGGCCGAGCAATGCCTGAACGGACGGCTGCAGGCGGTCATGAGTATTCTTAAGGCTGTTCGCAATTCGCAGAAGGTGACGCTCGACGAACTCGCTGCGCGAACCGGTATGACGAAGCCTTATTTGTCGAAACTGGAAAACGATGCTGAAGCCAACGTGACGATCAACACGCTGTACCGCATTGCCGATGCGTTCGGGCACGATCTACAGGTGTCCGTCATTCCACGTCCGCAGCCAGCAAAGGTCGTCACCCGCAAACCCCGCGCTCGATTGGCCAGCCAAGGGTAACTCGGAGCCGATCATGAATCCAATGCCTGACCCTGTTATTGATGAAATCCGAGAAATACGTCACCAGATCTCGGCCAGCTTTGACCATGATCCGGCGAAACTTGTGGCCTATCTCATGCAGTACCAGAAACAATTCAAAGACCGCCTGATCTACATACCTGACGAACCGACCCCGGCTTCAATTGTCGTACCACCAGAAACAGCGGAGTAACTCCTTTGCAGTCTTTTACTGTTTCGTGAATTTTGACTGCCTCATTTGGGCGTTACCCCTAAGACGGGGTCGGGCTTTCCGTTGCGTAGGAATTAGATCTTCCAGCCTTCGAAGCCGATCTCGATGCGATTCAACTGAACGTAGGCTTCACCTGATTTTGCTGGAAGCGAAATCGTACCGCCGGTCTTTTGTTCAACGATCAGTGCGACTCCGATCCCTAATCCGAATGAGAAATTCACTCCCGGGGTTGGTGCCAGTCGCTTCTCGACAGTCACAGTTTGCCACCGATCCTGAGGACCGTTTTCCAGATATGTCGGCAAAAATTCGACGGAACCCAATTCCTGACGATGCATGGCCGACTTAGATGCGTGTGAGAATTGGAAAATCACCAGGCGACAGCGGAAATTCGTCGCGAAAATTCGATGGAACGTTTCTGCCGATGTCCCCCCACCGGCTAAGGAAGCCTTGACGGTGAAATGACCAGACTGCGGATCACGAATCTGTTGAGTTAGCACCGCGCTGGAATTCGCCGGGAACTGCGCGTCTTCGGGCCCGTTTGCCCAGACTCCGATGGCCGCAGTTCGACGATCGTCGGGGCGATTCTGTAATCGGGCACCGAACCCGTTCCCTTCGACCATCACGGGACTTGCACGCCAGCCCTTGGGGCTTGCTGGAGCATCCAGTGGTAGCAAATGCGTCGTTTCCAAAAAATCAGGGTGTAATATCAGGCCCGAGCGATAGGGTGGAACAAATGCGACATCGCCTGATGGAGTCGACCTTGCGGAGGTTGCTGATTCTTCGCCCAACAGTTTGAATAACGGTTCGGCTTCTGTGATCGAAAGCTCGCGCCCCAGGCGGTCTGAAAACGTTCCTTGGGTATTGACCCCAGCCAGGTGAAATACTGTTGCCGCCAGATGGCCTGCATCGACAGGATCACTGGCAGGATATCCCCCCTCACGATCGCTCGATCCGTAAACCTGACCTCCTGAGATCCCTGCGCCTGCCAGTACGCAACTGAAGACCGATCCCCAGTGATCGCGGCCTGCGTTGGCGTTGACGGCCGGTGTCCGGCCGAATTCTCCCACGGCGATCACCAGTGTTTCATCCAGTAACCCTCGATCAGACAAGTCGTCGAGCAGCGCCGTGAACCCCACATCAAACTGCGGCGCCAGGCAATCTTCCATCCGATCGAAGTTCCGGGCATGAGTATCCCAGACCGGATTATCGACCCCTCGGTCACCCGGTACGCGAGGCCAGTTCACCGTCACGAACCGAACACCTGCTTCGATCAGTCGCCGTGCCAGTAGTAC
>JBAXBD010000530.1:0-4748 GCA_037142165.1 Schlesneria sp.
GACGCCGGCAATATCAAGGCCGACCATGCGGACACCATCGATCACTCGCGCCGCGACTTCAGGGTGAACCAGAGCGGTCACGTCTGTTGCCGAACCGCCTGTACTTAGATTGGCATTTCGTCGAATCAGAACCATCTGACCCGCTGCGGGAATCGAATCGATCGTTAAACCCTGCTCGGCCAATACGCCCTTGGCAATTTCATCAAGACGAAATTTGCTGAGTGACGTGGCATGGTCCTCGCCACGCCTTGGATCTTTATTCGCTTCGTCGACAAGTTGGGTAATGCTGTGCCGTCCGTCACCTGTTACTTGAGGTGGTTCACGTCGTGCGGCTGCGACGAGCTTGTACCCAATCACTAACAGGCGATAGTCCGCTCCATGAGCGAACTTCTCGCAAATGATTTCGTCACCCTCTTCGGTCGCCGCCGAATACGCCGCCAGCACTTGTTCGCGAGTATTGAGGTTGCAAGCTACACCGCGACCCTGATTGCCGTCTTGAGGCTTAATGACAACCGGAACCCCAATGTCCAAGGCAGCCGACCAGGCATCTTCGGCGCTCGTGACAGGTCGCCCTTTCGGGACGGGAACCCCGACAGCGTCCAGTAGTTGCTTTGTCAGTTCCTTGTCTTGAACGATCGATTCTGCAACAGCGGAAGTCTTGTCAGTCTCAGCGGCGAGAATCCGATGTTGTTTACAACCGTATCCAAGTTGAACCAGACTGCGATCATTTAGACGGCGCGCTGGGATCCCTCGTGTGATGGCAGCACGGACGATCGAACCGGTGCTGGGGCCTAATCGAATCTGCTGATCGAGGCTGCGAATCTCGTTGACTTGAGTCGGCACATCGAAATGCTGACCTGAAATCGCGGCCTTCAACAACTCAGCGGCTGTTGCCAAAGCCATTCGTCCGACAGGTTCTTCGCAGTACTGGACGGCGATTTTGCAAACGCCCGGCGTCTTTGTCTCAGCAATTCGAGCGAACTTAACTGCACACCCGGCTTGCTGTTGCAGCTCGATGATGGTCCGGGCCAACAATTCGGAAAGGCTCATCGCAGGTGACAAGTGAGCGCTGCTTTCGGCAGGCTCGTCCTGGCTCGATGAAGACGAAATCGTGGCGAGTCCATTCAGCAGGCTGGCGGCTCGAGATCGAATGCTATCAATATCTTGCGTCGAACGCTTTATGTGCGCTGACATGTCGATCTCAACTTCCAGAACGGTGAGTTGAGACCAAATATTCGGACCTCGCAAAGCTCGCGTTGTCCCAAGATTCATGATTCGTAGCCCTTTGGTTCAATATTTTCCGGCCAACATGTCCTGATTTCAGTAAGTCTCGCGACTACCGTCGCCCCGAGAATTCGTTGTCAACGTTTTCTCGTCGCTCCAGCGGGCACCCCGCACTTTGGGGAATCGTTCATTTGGCAATCACTCATCGCGAACGATTCGTTCGGGTTCACCCGAGACGCTCGTTCTGAACTTCGATAAACCGAAGTTACACCGCTTATCCTCGCAATCGATATGCCGTAATTCTTCAGTCGTTCATTCGCCTTACGAATTCAGGTCGAAGTTACGGCTCTCGAATCACCACCTCATCGAAATCGAACAGTTCGGCCCTTCGTGGAGGCCGCACTTTCTCAACAAATAAACTGATGTCATCCCTGTTTCGACGTTTCTTCTGCCGGTTCCAAACCGAGCATTGTCTGTAATTTCTTTACCGTCTTGGGGACCGTTGAAGACTGGATCAGCAAAAGTTCCCCTGGTTGCAGCTCGCGCCATCCCGTATCGACAGCGTTTGACCAGTCGCGGACTTCTGAAATGCTTTCCGCCCGAGTCCCTTTTTCAACTCCGGATCTCAACAACCGAGTCACTTCGCCAGCCGGCCGATCGACCCCCTTTTCAATCTCACACAAGATAACTCGATCAAAGGACGCTCCCAACTCTTCCCCTTGATTGACGATATCGATATCGCGGCGGTCTTCTTCGGCTGAATAGACCACTGAACGTTTCGAATGGGGAAAGTCGGTGATCCCTGCGATCACTGCCCTGAGTGCCGATAAGTTGCGTCCGTCCATCACGACGATCGTCTTTTCGGCCGACTCCAGGACATTGAACCGTGCGGGATCATCTTGTAAGTTGCCCTGGAACGACTGCAGCCCACTGCGAATGTCATTCAAGGGGACGCCGAGAGACCAGGTTGCCGCAGCGGCCGCAAGCACGTTTTCAATCTGGAATCCGACGCGTCCTCCATGAGTCGATGGCAGGTCCTGCAACGCGACAAGTGGCGTTTCCGTCTCCCCTTCGCAAAGAATCAGTTTTGATTTACGGACGAAAACAACTCGTTTTCCGTTGGCGCGATGCTCGCAAATGACTGGATGGGCCGGATCAATTGCAAAAAAGGTGACGCCCCCTGCCGAAAGTTCTTTCATTTCGACGACAAGAGGGTCCGTTGCATTCAGGACCGCGGTTCCCGTCGGCAGGACGACGTCAACAGGAGTTCGTTTGACCTTGAACATTTCCCTTGGTGAGTCAATGTAGTGCTGTCCCAGATGGTCGCCATCCCCGATATTCGTGACGATCGCAACATCACATTTGTCAAAACCAAGTCCCTCTCGCAGAATCCCACCACGAGCGGCTTCAAATACCGCCGCATCCAGGATCGGATTCAAAAGGACATTGCGTGCGCTTCGGGGACCAGCACAATCGCCAATATCGATGGTCCTTCCGTCGATGATGATCCCATCCGTGCAAGCCAACCCGACGGTACGTCCCGATGCCTTCAAAATTGCTGTGACCAGACGTGCAACAGTTGTCTTTCCATTTGTCCCTGTGACAGAAACAACGGGAATTCGCCCGTTATCTGCCGGATCAGGGAACATATGATCGATGATCGCCTCACCAACAGGACGGGGTTTGCCAATTTCGGGCTTGAGATGCATCAGCAGTCCGGGGCCCGCGTTGACCTCAACGATCACCCCACCCTGCTCTTCCAGCGGACGGGAAATGTCTTCGGTAACAAGATCGATTCCGGCAATATCCAGTCCCACAACCTGAGCGGCTAACACAGCGTGTTCAGCGACGGATGGATGGACAAGATCGGTCACATCGCGGGACAAATTGTCGTTGCGACGAACGATGATTTTTTTACCTGGCTCGAGCACGGTCTCAAGCTTACAGCCCTGATTCGCCAGTGTCAGAATGGTGAGGGGAATGATTCGTACAAGATCAAGCGGTTTTGATTCGTCTTCGCCGCGCCTGGGATCAGAATTGAGTTGGATTTCAATCAATTCTTGTACGGTATGTTTGCCATCGCCAACGACTGCGGCCGCATCACCCGCTGCTGCCGCGATCAGCTTTTGTCCTACGACAAGCAATCGATGCTCAGAACCTCGGGCAAATCGCTCAACAATCACACCAGAACCTTCGTTGAGCGCTTCGTGATATCCTGCAATCACTTGAGCTTCTTCCGTCAAGTCCATGCAGACGCCGCGACCATGATTTCCATCGACGGGCTTCACGACGACTGATCCTTCAATCGCTTTTGCTGCTTCCCACGCATCCTCCGGGCTTTCGACTTCTCGCCCTTCGGGGACAGGTATCCCCGCAGCAGCCAGCATCATTTTCGTCAGTTGTTTGTCCTGAGCAATTGATTCGGCGATGGCGCTGGTAAAGTCGGTCTCTGCTGTCCAGATTCGCCGCTGCTTCTTACCTTGCCCAAATTGGACCAGACTTCCTGAATTCAATCGCCGGTACGGAATATTTCGAGCTTTGGCTGCATCAACGATCGCGTTCGTGCTTGGACCGAGACAGACTCGGTCGGCCAATTCACGCAGCCGCTTTAAATGCGAATCAATGTCGAAGGGGAGATCGAAGACTGCCGACATCAGCAATTCACGGGCGGTCTGAAGACAGGCTTTACCAAGCGTTTCGTCCTGATAACGGATGGCGACCTTGTACAGGCCTTCTTCGGAAGTTTCTCGCGCACGGCCATATCCGACAGGCGTGCCACAAAGTGTTTGCAGCTCAAGTGTTGTGTGTTCGAGGATATGGGCGAGATAGGTTCCCCAGCGGAGACGCTGGAAAAAACCGCCTCTTTCGCCAACGCTGCATCGATGCTCGATCATTGTCGGCAGCCAGGTCATCAACCGGTCGTTAAATCCGGGAATCTGGGCAGACGACGTATCTTTAAGCGCGCCCAAATCAACCCAGGCTTCCAGTACGGTATGCCGGGACCAGATATTAGGACCTCGAAGTGCGAGCACCTTACGGATGATCATAACTTGGAAGAAATCCTGTCAGCGCTTGACGCAATTCGGGTTGGATATGGTCGGAACTCCATTTTGACCAACGACGGCCATTATGGCGGTTATTCTTCAGTCATTCCATCGTGAATCGGCGTTCCATCCCAGATCCCTTCATTTTCGGTTGTTCATCCCACCCGGTCGGAACTGTGGGAGAAGTCTTTGTCATCGTTGAAACGATAAATTGAAGTTCGGAGCCCACTCCTCCCTTTTTCTTAAATATGAGAATTGGTAGGTAGTGTGTCGCGAAGATCGTCGTGGAACGGTTTTCTGACAAGGTTTGCCTGAAAAATGGGTCTGAGACCTCCTCACCGATTCCATCGTTCCCTGTTTTTTGCCCAATACACACACGCACACACGGAAGGATGAAGGATGAAGGATGAGGGATGAAGGATGAGGGATGAGGGATGAGGGATGAGGGATGAGGGATGAGGGATGAGGGATGAGGGATGA
>JBAXBD010000531.1:0-4728 GCA_037142165.1 Schlesneria sp.
GCGAAGCAGATTCGCCAACCGTCAGAGACCGCTGCGCGTCAAAAACTGCTGGAAGAAGCGGCGTCGCAATATGACAAGACTCTCAAGATTGATTCGGAAAACGTGCCCGCTCATTATGGGTTACGGCAGATTCATACCGAACTGAAGTCGATTGCCGAGAAGGCAAATGATCGGACGGCTGCCGACAAACATGATCAACTGGCAAAAGAGCATGGGCGACTTCACGAGAGATATAAACCCGACGATAACGCTCGTGATCTGGCTCAACAAAAGGCCAAAGTGAACTATCCATGGGCAGCAAAAGCCTCGGAGCCGATTGTGATTTATTCGCTGAATCGACCTGGTGCCCCAGGCCTCGTTGAAGTCGGACGAGCGACAGAAGGTGAGGCCGTGACTGATCGGAAATGAAAGGTCTTTACACCAAAGGTGTTGAATAATAAAGCCCAGAGTTTAGCCAAAGATGCACACAGAACCACACAGATAAAAGAGGAACAAATTCCATGAAAAACAGTTGAAACCTCTTTTGGATGTAATTTCCAGTTTTGCATCTATCAGTGTGAATCTGTGTGCGTCTGTGGCAAAAACTCTTCGCTTTCGCATTCCCTTCGGGGAATTATTGCCCCTACGGTTCGATAAAGGAAAACGTGGGTAAAGATAATGACTGCGGCCCAAAGTAGCTCGCAAAGCGAGCAATCCTGGGCTTTGATATCGAACACCTTCGGTGTAAGAAGACACGTTTTGTGATAGTTCCACTAAAAACCGACCGTGAAAAATCACGGCGTTGCCATAGACGACTAAGAAAGAATTCTGATGAATCAGCCGCAACAGGAAGAAGAACGCGACGACGCTATCGTGGGGCGGGCTTTCGTCTGGTCCGCCAGTTTGATCGTCCTGGCATTGATGATTGGTGCCGGAGCTTATTGGAAAATGAGCCAGAAGCCACAAGTGGTGGTCTCAAAAACCGAATACGAGCCACCCAAGCCCCCCAAACCGCTGATGGTCGAAATCCCTGATATGCCGTTTAAAGACATCACGGCGTCTGCGGGCATTCATTTCAGTCACGATAGCGGTGCTGCCGGTGAAAAACTTCTGCCCGAGACAATGGGTGGCGGATGTGCGTTTCTCGATTACGATAACGACGGTGATCAGGACATCTTATTCGTCAACTCGTGCCGCTGGCCTTGGGACGACGCCCCAGTCGATCCACCACCAACCCAATCGCTTTATCGAAACGACGGTGATTGCCAATTTACCGATGTCACCAAATCGGTCGGTCTGGACGTGACGTTTTACGGTCAGGGGGTTGCCGTCGGTGACTTTGATGGAGACGGCGATGTCGACCTGTTCTTCACGGCAGTCGGCCTGAATCGGCTTTTCCGGAATGATGACGGCAAATTCGTCGATGTGACTGCCGAAACAGGGGTCGCTGGCGAAGTCGATCAATGGAGTACGAGCTGCGGATTTATCGACTATGACAACGATGGTGATCTTGATCTGTTCGTTGCCAACTATGTGAAGTGGACTCGGGAATTTGATAAGGCTCAGCCCTTTACACTGACCGGTCGGGAACGGGCGTACGGACGACCTCAGAATTTCCCCGGTACCTACCCTTACCTTTATCGAAACGACGGAGGAAAGTTTACCGAAGTGGGTGCCGAGTCCGGCCTGCACGTGACGAACCCTGCCCGAAAAGAGATCGCCGTCGCGAAATCTCTGGGGGTCACATTCGTTGATGCAGACCTTGATGGTTACATGGATATCTTCGTCGCCAACGATACCGTGCAGAACTTTCTGTTTCACAACAAACAGAATGGAACCTTCGAAGAAGTTGCCGTGCTGCACAACGTCGCTTTCGACCAGCAGGGAAATGCGCGCGGCGCCATGGGTATTGATTCCGTCCGGTTTCGAAATGGCGAACACCTGGCCGTCGTAATTGGAAATTTCTCGAACGAGATGACCGCCCTCTATGTGACGCGTGGTGATTCAATGGACTTTGTGGACGAGGCCAACGCAACCGGAATTGGATACCAGTCTCGCCTCGAATTGAAATTCGGTACGCTTTTCGTCGACGTCGATCTCGATGGACGACCTGATATTGTCTCAACGAATGGCCATCTTGAAAACGAAATCAATAAGGTTCAGGTGAGTCAGCAATATGCACAAACTCCCCACTTCTTCTGGAACTGCGGCCCGGAATCACCGACGGAATTCTCGCAGGTTCCCAAAGCCAAATGTGGAGGTGAATTCATGAAGCGAATGGTCGGTCGAGGCTCGGCGGTGGCTGATATTGATGGCGACGGCGATCTGGATCTCCTTTTCGCGGCCGTCAATTCACCCGCCAGGCTGCTTCGTAACGATCAGCAGTTGGGAAACCACTGGCTCCGAGTCGATGTTTCCGGCCCAAAACACAACCGATCTGCGATCGGTGCCGAGATCGAAGTCCAGTGGGCAAACGGTAAGCAGATCGGTCAAGTGATGCCGACACGCAGCTATCTTTCTCAAAGCGAACTTCCCGTTACATTTGGCCTGGGAAAGATTGATACAATTCAACGAGTGACGGTCACCTGGCCCGGTGGTCAGAAAAAGGTGATTGAATCGCCCAAAGTTGACCAGCTTTTGAGAGTCACACCCGATTCCGAATAACGTAACCGTTCCCCCTGCATTGCCCATGACCGATGACCTGAATCACGTCCGTTGGTCGTCTCATTGAATTCAACAACATCAGGAGCCCACTCATGACTGACACTGTCGAGCATCGTCTATCGCAACATGGCCATAATATTCCCACAGCCCCCGAAGCGGTCGGGTTTTATGTCCCCGTGTTACGCACGGGTAATCTGGTGGTCACGAGTGGTCAGTTGCCGATGGTCGGTAAAGAACTGATGTTCAAAGGCAAAGTCGGTAGCGAGATTCAGGAAGAGCAAGCGTTTTACGCAGCGAGAATGTGTGCCTTAAACGCATTGGCTCAAATCAAAGCGTGTATCGGCAGTCTCGACAAAGTCACCCGAATCGTCCGTGTTGAAGGGTACGTTCAATCCGCACATGGATTCACGAGACAGCCTCAAGTAATCAACGGCGCCTCAGAACTGCTCGTCCAGGCATTCGGCGAAGCGGGCAAGCACACACGAATCGCTGTCGGAGCAAACGAATTGCCCCTCAACGCGGCTGTGGAACTGGTCATCTGGGCGGAAGTTGCTGGTTAACTGTGAATCCCGTAGCTGCGGCTTCCAGCCGCAGATTTTCGCTCTGCGCCTGGAAGCCGCAGCTACGAGATACGCAAAGGTGTTGCACGAAGCGAAAACAATTCGACAATGGGCGACTGATGTGCCACTGCTTGACCGCCTTGGGTCAAGCAGTGCTCTTCGGACTTCAGGGAGTTAGCATGCGAAGACACTGCTTCTCCGAAGACTCCCAAGCAGTGGCACAGGCCGAATGCCACTACTTCCCTCCCAGGAACTGAGCCTGTGCTTTGGAACCTTCAATATCGATGAGCTGGAACCCGAGCGGCACGGTACGCGTCAGCAAGTTGACGCTGAACGTCACCCGGTGGATTCCGACATTGAGAGGAACGGTCATGGTTGCCGCCGGTTCGATCGGCTTCCCGTCGATCCACATGGAAACGTCATTGGCATCATTCAGGCGAAAACCAACGTTTCCTGGTGTTGTGACGTTGACCTGGCATCGGACAAAACCAATCTTGCGAGCCGAAGTGCCCGGACTTGCTTTCGTGGAAAAATCGAGGACGTCATGAAGAGGAAGCGATCCCGCGACGGCGCTGAAAACGGGAACCCAACTTAAATCATTGTCCTTGGGAAGAATCTGCTTTTCGCTGACGGGAAACATCAGCCGGTAAGACTCACGCGTTGGTTGAAGAGTTTCCCATCGGCGAACGATTCGAGCAGTCACGGCGGCGTAAGGACCTGGCTTGCCCAGTTCTGACAGGAATTTTACCAGATCAATCAGTTCCGATCGTGTCAGCTTGTCAACGAGTCCGACAGGCATCAGCGAAGTCCCGGACTTCTGGTCTTCGATCGATTTCAGCGGGATCGCAAATTCGCGGTCTTCAACGTCTCGCAGTAAAAGATCGGTATCGGTCTCACGGACCTTGATCCCCGTCATGATCTTCCCTTCGTCGGTGGCAACCACCACCGACTGATAGCCCTCTTTCACGTTCTTGTTCGGGTCGAGAATCGAATCGACGAGATAATCGATCTGGGCACTTGACCCAATGCTGACCAGGTCAGGGCCGACCTTTCCGCCCGCACCTCCGATCGCGTGACATTTCAGGCAATTCAATTCGGCACGGCGGAAGATCAGTTCCCCGTGGGCCGCATTCCCCTGCTCTTTAATCTGCGCAACCGTCGCAGCCATTTCTTCTTTTGAAAGAATCTTCGGGGCGTTCACGATATTCCCCGCCTTGCTGAATGCCTCGGTCAAACTTGGTTCCTGACGACCGGATCCGGTGATAATTCGCAATGCGATTTTCGCCACATCCTCCGGCAGTTTTTGATCTGCCAATGCTTTGGCAAGAATGTCTGGTCCTCCTTTGTGCTGAAGGAAGGCGTTGACGATTCCCGCTTGAGACTGAATTTCCTTGGAACTCGTAAGGCATTTCACGGCCAAGCCAGCGGCGGAATTTGTATCGAGCGGGATCAATGACGAAATTGCCGAAGCTCGAATTGATTCTGCATTGTCGGACGAGCCCAAATTTGCCAGAAGCTTCTTGCT
>JBAXBD010000532.1:0-4724 GCA_037142165.1 Schlesneria sp.
CTGCTTCTCTGTTCCTCGCAGGATCGAAGTCGTCTCCTTGTTGAAATACTTATTTGCGCCACCGAGAAATCCAAAGTATTCATCAAAGCCTCGCTTTTGCGGGTGGAACTTGGGACTCGCGCCAAGATGCCATTTTCCGACGAGACCGGTCACGTATCCGGCATCCTTGAATCGATCAGCAATCGTTGTCTCAGACAATGGCAAACCGATTTCGCCTCTGCCTGCCGCGGCTGCTCCTTCGCCACCAGGGTTAAACTCGTGGCCGAAGCGTTGTTGATACCTGCCGGTCAATAAGCCCGCACGTGTCGGACTGCAATAGGGGCCTGAAACATAGCCGTTAGTAAACCGCGCACCATTTCCGGCAATGGAGTCGACATGCGGCGTAGGAATGTCGGCGCCCCCCTGAAATCCTAAGTCACCGTAGCCCAAGTCGTCTGCAACAATGACTAAGATATTTGGGCGTCTGGACGCATCATCAGCAGCAGAAATAATCGGTCCGAGGAGAGCCAACGAAATGGTTAAAGCCCGCCCAATCAACTTAATGATTTGTCGCATAGGATTACTTTCAGAAAGCGCGAAACATTCAGCTACCGACAACGCCTGTCTCTAGAATGCCAACTGAACCGTGACTCCATCGATCACGGTATTGATGCCTCGCGTTGATTTCGCGTTGGCTGTCACGTTGGACTGATTCCATACGTCATATTGTTTGAGAAGCCTGGCAACAACTTCGGGATGTGACCTGGCAAGGTTATGTTTCTCTTCAATATCCGAATCCAGATCGTAAAGTGCTTCGAGCTGACCGAATGGCGAAACACCCTGATACGGTCCTCCGGATAATAAGCCTCCGTCGTCCGTACGAGGTGTCTCGCGTGACGATTCCTGGTTGGCCTTGTTGACAATAACCAGCTTCCAACGTCCGTCGCGAACTGCAAAGTTTGCCCCTGCTCGCCAATACAGATCTTGATGCGGTGAGTCCGATCGTTCACCGTTGAGATACGGAATCAGGTTAACTCCATCGAGAGGCCGCTTCAACGCAATCGTCGTTCCCGTAGCGGCGGCAATCGTCGGAAAGAGATCAAGAGAGCTCGTCAAACGTGAGTCGACGTTACCCCGTTCGATCACAGCAGGCCAGCGAATAAAGAATGGGACTCGATGACCACCTTCGAGATGGTATCGCTTCCAGCCATTGTACTGAGCGTTCGACGGCCCTCCACGAAAATAGTCAGGTCCTCCATTGTCCGACAGGAAGATGACCAGGGTCTCACGCTCAAGCCCGTCCACTTCGAGCTTCTTGAGGATCGAGCCAACGGCGTCATCCATCGCACTCACCATGCCTGCGTAGATACGTGCTTTATGGTCAGAGATTTTCGGAAATCGATCATAGTACTTTTTCGTTGTTTGAAGCGGAGCATGTGGGGCCGTAAATGCGACGTACAAAAAGAAGGGATCTTGCTTATGACGTTCGATGAAGTCGACCGCCTCTCGGGCAAAAGCATCAGTCAAATGCTCGTTTTCCACGATTTGCTGATTGCCGTGCGTGACCAGGATATTCGTCGAATCGGACTTCCGGTCATCGGTTAAGTTGTTACCAAAGCCATTGACCGCATCAGGATGTCGCGGGTCGACATATCGACTGCCAGAAGGTGCTCCAAAATACTCGTCAAAACCTTGGCTCAGCGGGTCACGACCACCTTTGTCACCCAGGTGCCATTTTCCGATGACGCCGGTTGCATAACCCGATTGCTTAAGCAGTTCACCAATGTTCTGCTCACTGACGTCCAGGCCAGGGCCAGCATTGAACTCCGAACCATGACGGGTCCCTTGTCGGCCCGTGATCAAACCAGCTCGCGATGGCATACAGACCGCAGCACTGACATGTGCATCAGTGAACCGAATCCCGCGTCTCCCGAGGCTATCGATGTGAGGTGTCGGAATATGATTCGCGTTGTAGGCGCTGACGTCACCGATCCCGAGATCATCTGCCAGGATGAGTACCACGTTAGTTCTGCGCTGGCCACCGTTCTTGTTCTGGGCCAAAACAGTGCTTGCTGAAAGCGAGAATTGCAACACGACCATCAGTGCAACAAGTTGTAATCGTCTCATCATTGTCCGTTGTTCGTACTGAGGAATCTGGGTAATCGTGGCCTGGATGGTGCCTGGCAGACAGGTTATCCGCTCTTGTCGTGAAGGCTTCCAGCCGGCATGCATTCATTGCTTCAGAGGCTGGAAGCCGCCGCTACCGCTTGTGACTCGCCATTTTCATTTTGTTGGACTTCAGCGTCTCGGATATTAATCTTACTGACGATCGAGTTTTGCAATCAGAGGGCAATGCCCCGATAGAATGACGCGATGAACGCTTGACCGCAACCGCATGCACATGTCACCGTAAACACTCGGTGACCGATTGTGGCGATACCTCCATGGGGAACTTAATATGGCTGGAGTTGGAACGCAAAAAGTTTTCGAAAACGATCGGGTTGTCGTCTGGCATCTTGATCTTAGCCCGGGCGAACAAGGCGAAAGACATACTCATGTATTGGACTATGTCGTCAAGGTCGTGTCCGGTTCGACGCTCGAAGTCTCAGGACCGAATGGCGAATACCTGGACACGGTGCAACTTGAGTCTGGGGGAGCCGTCGCCTTTAGAATTGAGGGAGATCAGATTCTTGCTGATCGACCCGGCTACCCAGCCGTTCCGGTAACTCACAGCGCAAAAAATATCGGGCCTGATACGTTTAGAGAAGTTCTCATCGAATTCAAGAAAACACCCAAAGTTTGAATGAAGAACTCATAACCGTCGGAGAACCACGTCGCTTTTCAGGCAGAAAATCCAACTGATTTTTCGCGATAATCAATGGCAGATATTTCCCATCAAGTTTGATTGATTACCAAATCACTTGATTAATCGGGGAAAAAACGAAAAGGATGCAATCAGAAAGATCGTACAGGCAGTGACCAGCATCAGCCGAACGGATGGGCGACGACCAAACTCTTTCCGATCATTAAGCAACGCGGGTGGAGTCAGAATACCGAACAGCAAGCCCGTACAAAATCCTCCCACATGCGCCAGGTTGTCAATTTGCGGGCTGAGCAGTCCACACACAATCTGATAGACAACCCAGAATCCAATAACGAAACCAATCCGCCGGTCACGCAAATGTAACAAGGTCTGGTGCCGGCGGAACAACCCCACCAGGGCACCTGCCAGGCCGAAAATCGCTCCTGAAGCCCCCACTGAAACCGTATTGTGAATCAGGCTGGCACACGATCCACCCAGGGCCGCGACGACGTAGAGAAACACAAACTGAGAGCTTCCGAAGGCATGTTCGCAGGCCATTCCCAGGACGAACAGCATCAGCAGATTTCCAATCAGATGGTCATGGCTGGCATGCAGGAACGGACCAGACAGTAATCGCCACAACTCCCCTTGTTCCACATGCGGCTTGGAAAGGGCGCCCATGTCCGTCATTCGGTTAAGGTCATCCAACCCACCCGTCACGGCCTGAAAACAAAAAAACACGAGGCAGGCGATCATCAGCAGCAACGTACCCCGAGGCCACCAGGACATCCCTTTCTCGAAGTCCACCGAAGAATGCAGCATGCTGGCGTCAAGGATCGGAATCTCCTCTTCGCTATCGGCATTCAATTGAGATTCTCGATCGTCCATCGTTGAATCCGCCTTTGCTTTCAGCGTTGCTCGCCTGTGTCGAGTAACACACCGATTGCAACCGCCATCCGCCGATCCATTTTTCGGGATCGGTCGTGACTGACGTCGAGCACGTATTTGTCCAAAAGGGTGAATTTGCGGTTAAATTCACCGAGCAGCGGCCCGTCATTTCCATTTTCGTCAACCTGATGAATCACAAAGTTGGTACGCAGCAATCCATAAAACGAACCCAGGAACCGTCGTAATAACGACAGCAAGACGGAATCTTCGCGGATGACGTAAAGTCGAGTTCCGTCCGGATGAAAACCATCCCAACGCTTTCGCAAGAAATTTGCCAGATAATCCTTTCGATACCGGCCGATTTCCTCGCCGTTTTCATCAAGCACCGTGTAGGTCGCCATCCGAACGGCAATTTTCTGATCCTGCAGAATTTCTAAGATCTTCTTCTGCTTCTCTTCGTCGGCAAAGAAGTAAATGTGCCGCTTGGGTGCCAACCATTGATAGGCGAGAATCGTCAACAGACCTGAAGCAATAATTCCACTAACCAGCAGCAAGCCCGAGCCTAAATCACCAATTTGCGGATGGAGCGTAACGACGCCTGCGATCAGCAGGATGAGTGGCACGATCAGCGCAAGCAGCACTCCAAACATTGCGACCAGACTGCGCAATAGATGCGTCGGACGCACAATGTACATGATATTATTGCCAGCTTCGTCCGAGACAAAATATTGGGTGTTGATCGACAGATGCTTTTGATGCAGCAGGAACTTGTCGCGCTGAAAGACGGGGTCGTAATTCGAGTCATCGATTGGCGCCATGTCGACGTCCGATTCTGGCAATTCAATGACAGATTTGCATTGACTGCACCGGACTTTGCGACCGGCAAATTCATCTTTCACTTGGAATTCCGCCTGACAAGCGGCGCAGGTGACGTCGATCGGCATGAGATGTCCAATATTTTTGAGAATGTCTGAGGTGAAAATCGACAGAGACGAAATTTGCGACGATTGAACCCGAATCGACTGCGACGGGTCAAGTTGACTCACAATAATTA
>JBAXBD010000533.1:0-4723 GCA_037142165.1 Schlesneria sp.
TGCGCGATACGCTGACGCTTCCCAATCGCTGTTTGTTTGACTCGTTCGCTTCCAGGATTGCACTCGCGCGTGTGATACGTCAGTGGCGCCCGCAAATTGTCATGGGAATTGCCGGCAAGACTCCCATGGCATCCCCCGACCACTGGCAGGCAATGCAAATTACTGACGCGGCTGTCTTTTACAGCAGACTTTCAAAATGGGACGACGAGTTCGCCGATTTGAAAGTGCACACCGTGAAAAAACAACTCTGGTATCCGCTAGGGCTTTCAACGCTTGATCAACCGGAAATGACAGGACGATTTATCGTGGATATTTCCGCTACACTCGACGTAAAACTGGATGCAATCAGAGCCTATCAAACCCAGTTTCCACCCAGTAAGGATCGAGTTTTCCGACTTGTGGAAAGTCAAAATCGATTTTATGGAACCAGCGCTGGCTTTGAAGCAGGTGAAATGTTAATCAGTGCCACAACCTTAGGAATCCGCGATCTTGTGCAAACTCTCTGCCCGAAAACGACTCAGTAGAGTGAGGCCGTGAAACCAGTTTTGCACAATGCAGGGCTTCCATTCTGTTTGAACGCTCGTAAACTCAATGTGAGTAAGAATTACATCTCCCTCATCGACGCGGTTGGTCGATGAATCTCTGGTAAAAATCGCAGATTGACCTCATCGACAGTCAGGTAACGTATCATGAAGTTGCGAGTCGGTTGGCTGAGTATCGTCGGAAAGCGTGAAAACAACGAGGACGCGTATTATGTAGACCCGCGTGACCGTTTTTTTCTGGTTGCCGACGGAATGGGTGGCCAGTCTGCCGGAGAACGAGCCAGCGGTCTGGCGATGGAGTTTATTCCGAAGAAGCTGCAGGATATCGACTTTGAGAAATCATCGCCCGACCAGGCGACAAAAATTATCGATGACGCGATCACCCTGGCCAATTATGAGATCATGGCTTTGGGTGAGTTAGATCCAAAACTGAAGAATATGGGAACGACGATCACGTTCCTTGTTCAAGTCGCGGGGACGATGTTCGTTGGTGGTGTTGGTGATAGTCGAGTTTACATGTTGCGAGGTAATAAACTTCAACAATTGACGACCGATCATTCATTGACCCAGGCGCTCATCGAAGCTGGAACTCTGACGCCCGAAGAGGCCGTGCATCATCGCTATAAGAATGTGTTGTATCGGTATCTTGGCTGTAAAGAAGGGGGAGCAGGTACAAATCCAAAACAGATTCGCCCCCTGGTAGGAGACCGGTTTCTTATTTGCTCTGATGGCGTCAACGGCGGCGCCGATGACGCGACTCTTTTGAAAATCCTTGCTGCCGGAAATGATCCGCAGGTGACTGCAGAAGCGATCGTTCAAGCAGCAACGGATGGTGGGTCCAAAGATAATATTACGGGCGTTGTGATCTTCGTCGACGAAGTCTGATTTGGTTCCCGGGCCGCCCGAAGCTTCAACGACGCGACCGAAAACACTGAGTCACTGAAGCCGGTTATTTGTAGTCACCTGGTTTTTGATTTCATGTCGATTTCGAGCGGTGCTGGTTGTCTGCCGGGGGTCACTTCTTTGATCTGCAAGGCCGCTTCCATCCATTCAGGTGGAACGTCGCTACGTCCCGTTGGGCCCATGTGGTCGACCCAAACGCGGCATCGCCCGACGGCAACCCCTTCGACGCGATCAGCGGGAATGTACATCATACGGAAATTCCCATTCGCGTCGGTGACACCCGTTGAGGTTCGAATTCGTTCCCGTTTCTGGCCTTCCATCGTCACCTCTTCTGGTGAGAAGTAAACGGTCGCACCTGGAAGAGGCTGGCCATTTAATTTGACCACTCCGCTTACGTACCCCATTTTCGGTAAATGGTGTTTCGAGCCGAACATTCGATCTGACATGAAGTACAAAAGGAGTGTGAATAACGCTCCACCGACGAGAATCCCCAAGCCTTTCAGGCCAAATTCGCGAAAAAATCCAGCAAAATCAAAACCGGCGTTTGCGTCGATTTCACGTTGTTGCGATTCTGCCGCTTGATTATCTCTGATCGCCTTTTTCATCATTTTCGCCGCTGTCGCCAGGTCCACCTTCTCAGGCGGAGTTCGCGTTGCGGGGACCACTGGTGCAGGTCTTGAAATCGGACCAGGTTCAGGGCGGTCTTCCAAATCGATGTCCGAATCATCAGAAAGAGACAGTTCTGGAATTTCGTCGCGGACGTGCGCTGATGCAATTTCCCGTTCCGGCTTAACGACGGGTGGGTCAGTCACCGTGAATTTGGAGGGATCAAATGCCTCAATAACGGGAGCGAGTTTTACGGTTGGCTGAGTACTGAAAAATTCCTTATCAGCCGCGAAAGATGACTTTTCACTACGAAACGATTGTTGCGGCGAAGTGACTGATCTCGCATTTGTACGCTGTGGCAAAACCAACATGGGAGGACAATCAAGGTCATCTTCGGCTGAATTCTCGGCATCACCATCGGTCGTTGGCTGCAAAACGCCGTTCGAAGCAGATGAATCAGTATTCGCATTCGATTCCTCGTCGCCATCATCAAGTCGTAGAGTTTCGGAAGAGGAAGATTCCTGCGGGATGACTGTACTTCGCGAGACATCGTTTTTGACGTGTTCGCTTGCAGTCGCTCGCTTGTCGGGACCGTGATCCGACAAGCGATCATCGCCCGTAAGGGTGCCTCCCGTGGAACCAGGAATCGGTTGGTTCGAAGTGGCATCTCCCCTTTCGGGTACAAACTCATTCTCGAAGTCTGATGTCGGGACAACAAACTTCGTTTTACATTTCGGACAGCGCCCGGACGTTCCTGCGAGTTCGTCCTTGATTTTCAGGACCGAAGCACATTCCGCACAAGTAAAACGAATCGTCATGCCACTGCTTCCACAATTCCTCAGACAACCGGCAACGTTGTCCGCATTGCCGACGAGGTGTTGAATTGATTTGGAGAAACGATCCCGCTGAGATTTAAGTCACGAAAGAAGAGCGGCTTGAAAGGGCTTTTCGAAGCCGCCACTTTGCAATCACGACGTTAATGGATTCGAGGTGGGTCACCGAATTCGGTGACCCACTTCAATACACGCATTCACCGTGATACTTGGGCTAGTTGGGAAGGTTGACCGGTACGCCGCTTGCCATGTTGCCCAGGTTCTGCCATGTTCGCAGATCGATGTTGATACTGATCGTTTTCACGCTTCCGTCAGCCATTAAGACCAGAACCATCTGGTCGTGTGGGCTATCCGCTTCGTCGTAAGACTGTCCGGTATGCGGTGCATATCTGTTGCTGAAAAGAGTAGCTGGTCCACCCCAGATCCAACCGTCGGAACTTCTCAAATTGGCAGGTGCCAGATTCGTAAACACTCGACGTTCAGAAACCATGACGACGTTTGAAGAACCATCGCTGATGCTGCTGAAATTCGTCGATGAATTCACGCCGAAGATTCCAATGTTTTGGGAGAACTGCGTGAAGGGAGACGTGTTAAAGGCGACTCCTGTGCCGGGCGTGATCCCAGAGGTCACCGTGAGAGCTAACTGAGCGGGCAGCAATGCATACGTCTGTCGATCTGTCGCGTCATTATTGTTGTCGTGGAAAGTAATACCGCTTCCGCTGCATCCGGCGTAATCGTTTCCTCCCCGAGTCCAGGCAACTCCAGCTGTCGGGTTTACCGAGTCAATTCGATCGCAGTTCGCAAAAGTGCCACCGGCCTGCATTTGTTGACGACGGCTGGGACAGTAGAAAAACGGCAGGTCAGTTTTTGGCGGATAGATGATGCTTTGATCCGCAGCCTGCACTCCGATGTCACCATTTGATCGAACGTTATCGCCGAACAGATAGGTGTTGTAGAGCGATGCTTGATCAAGACCGGGAAGGATTTGCAGCATCCAACTGGTCCCTTGAAGCCCCAACGTATTTTGGCCACGCAATTGAAAAGTACGTGCTTCGGCCGGTAATGCATAACGTCCGACACTGTCCGTCAAAAAGTTGAAATTGATGTTATTGATCTGACCGGGAGGCAACACCTTATGGACGTCATGGTAATTGTGTAACGCCAGGCCAATTTGCTTGAGGTTATTCTGGCACTGTGACCGGCGCGCCGCTTCACGGGCTTTCTGAACAGCGGGAAGCAAGAGGGCGATCAACATTGCAATAATCGCAATCACGACCAGAAGCTCAATGAGGGTAAAGCCCTTTTTACGTCGTCGGGATGGCATGGCATGCTCCTCAAAATCATAAAAGAAATTGAACAAGTCGAACGTATTCCGCTCTGATCCGTCTGCTTAAGAAAAACTAACAGCGGCTTTCAACGCACTGAGACCCCTTATCGCCGACGGAAATCAATCGTGTCCATATCAAGCATCGTCCAGCGTTCACGCTCTTTAGTCAAGTAGAATCCTCAGGTTGCGGCTTAGTCATCAAGGGATTTTGACGAGACTTTCACTTTTCCTGTTTCGAACGGTATCCTTTTCGACTCGGCGTGCATTCGTTCGTCTGTGCACCGGAACGGCTTGAATCGCAATTTACGCTTTTTGTATTTGTGGAGTGGGTTTGAATGCGAGTGGTCACCTTTGGCGAAGTAATGCTTCGAATGATGCCGCCCGGCTGGCTGCGGATCTCGCAATCGTTGCCCGGGACACTCGATGCCACATTCGGGGGGGCCGAGGTCAATGTCGCGGTTTCCATTGCGCGGCAAGGTGGCCGCGCCGCATACTGTACCGCACTTCCAGAC
>JBAXBD010000534.1:0-4723 GCA_037142165.1 Schlesneria sp.
TATCCAAGCCATCAATGACCGGAAGCCCTTGAGGATTTAACGACGTTGGTCCACCGGGCGGAGTGACAGGTACAGCGGTCGTAAAATGAAATTGATCCGCCGCGACAGCAGGTGAAGTGCCGTTGTTGTTCGTGACGCGGATATCCACAACGCCAGCCGATTCGGCAGGGCTCGTCGCGGTGATCGTTCCGTTCGCGTTGATGGAAAACGAACTGGCTGGGATTGCGCCGAACAGAACTCTTGTCGCACTCGAAAGTAACGACCCCGAAATGATGACGGGGGTTCCGCCGGTGAGCGGACCTGACGACACACTGACTGCTGTTACCGTCGGTGGCGGGGCGACATACGCAAATTTGTCGGCAGCGGTAATCGCCGACTTGCCGCTGGACGATTGAAGGGTGATATCGACCAACCCGACTCCCTCCGCAGGGGCGATCGCGGTCAGCGAGGTTGGGCTGGTGGCGATAAAGCTTTTCGCAGGAACTGTCCCGAACAGGACCGCTGTGACGGTCGACATGTTCGTTCCGACAATGGCGACGGAAGTTCCCCCGGTCGTGTAACCACTGGTTGCTGATAACCCGGTGACAGTCGGAACGGATGACTGATACGAATACTGATCGGCGGACGACCAACCGGAAGTTCCCGCCTGGTTTGTGACCGTAATATCGACCGTATCTGCCACACCCGCTGGGACGACGACTGTGATGGATGAGCTCGAGTTCACGACAAAAGACGTGGCGGAAACCGTGCCAAATTTGACGCCAGTGGCGTTGGTAAAATTCGTACCGAGGATCGTAATGCTGTTCCCGCCTGCTGTCGGGCCGGACGAGGTTGATAATCCCGTCACGGCAGGGGGCAGAACGGGAGTGGTGAAGATTAACTGATCGCTCGCGGTGATTGCCGATGTTCCTGAGGTTGTGGTGACCTGAACGTCAACCTGCCCGGAAACGTGCATCGGTGTCACAGCGCTAATCGACGTCGACGAATTGACGGTAAAGCTGGCAGCCGGTGTTCCGCCAAAACTGATTCCAGTGACATTATTAAAATTGCTGCCGGTGATGACGATCGTCGTGCCCCCTGAAGTCGTCGCGGTGCCGGGGGAAACGGTACTCACGGAAGGAAGGCCAACGGGAGCCTGAAAGGTGTATTGGTCGTTCATGCTGGTACTGGTACTGCCCATCGACGTCACGATCGTGACGTCGACGGTTCCCGCTGAATGAGCCGGCGCGACGGCTGTGATTGATGACGACGAATTCACCGTATAAGAAGCGGCGAGCGAATTTCCGAACAAGACTGCCGATACGCTGTTAAAGCCAGAACCATTGATGGTGATCGGCGTCCCGCCGCCAAGGGTACTGCCGACATGACTCGATAAGGCTGAAATCTGCGGTGCCGAAGATCCAAAAGAGTTGGAGACACTGACGGTCACCATCGCTGTCCCATAGTCACCAGCGTTATCTGTCGCGGTATACGTAAATGATTCGGTTCCGGAATAGCCCATCATGGGGGTGAAGAGCAATGTTTGGTGACCACCCTGTGTTTGCGGTTGTTGAACTGAAAGTGTTCCATACGGGACGGTTCCGACCGACGAGATGGAAAGCGAACCTGTTCCGCCGGTGTCATTCGCCAGGACATCCAATACCGTGGGCGTCGACGATCCCATCATGGATTGAACCGAATACGAATCGTTCATCGCCGAGATCGCTGACAGGACGATACGCGGTTCGAACCGCTCGACCGTCGCTGCCACGTCGCTCAAACGAGAAATTCGAAGTCGCGACGACGCAATTCGTCGGCGCTGCACCCGTTGTCTCATCCGACCGAACAACCCGGACAACCAGTTCTGTAGCACCATGACAAAGAGCCTCCTTGAAAGGCGTTAACGCGATGTCAAATGTCGTGTCTGTCAATTTCTAAAACGGGTACTCGGCCCATCAGTCCGTAGAACAGGCCGCAGCCCGTGAGGCGCAACAGCATTTGCGGACCGAGAGTCCACTCGACGAAATGTTAATGACCTCAACGCCGGATCAGGCGTTGAAATGTGGTTTCGTTCTTGCGATTTCGTGTAACCAACTGCTTTCGCAGGTTATTTCAATGTGCGGCTTTTAAACACACATTAAAACACTCACGTATTATAAAACAACATACGCTATAAGGCGAAGATGCTTCGGCGAATTAAAGTATTTTTATATAACATAAAATACATTTATGTTCATATACAGCACTTATTCGACAGCTTGTGGCACATCAAAAGGGGCGGAATCAAGACTGCGAACGCCTGCCTGAAAGGGTCGGAGCTGATAAGAATCGATTTCTATCACCAAATTCAATCTAAACATGAATATTAGAACAATTTTTGGCGTCGTTACGATACGTTTTAGAAAAATCGATTTCAAGCGTAAAATCCGAAAAGTCGACACATTTTTGCGTTTTGACACAACTGATTCAGTCTCAGGTGTTTAACATCGCTTCAGGGTGAAGTGGCTTGAATTGAGGTCAGCGGGCGATGGGTTTTATGAAAAACAGATATGCCGCGATGCTCGCAGGAGTTGGCATGACTTGCGTCGCTTGAAGAGATCGGCTGAACGCCGATCCGCCTGCGCCGTTGGCTGCGGGTTAAACGATTAAGACACCGACGCCGTTGGCTTCGAGTTTGGTTGCTCCATGATGGAAGTCGTTTGAGGCAGTTTGTCACGACGGGTCGTGACGCATTTGGCTGCCATTCCGATTGCTGCGTTATTGAGGCCGGAATGATGGACGGTGATTCTCAGCTTGTTCTTTCATGATAACCTGATTGCAATTGTCTCATTGGTTTTGGCTTGCGAAAACGCGATTCTGTGAGCACCTTCCAAACGTTAAGAAAGAATTTCTGTTTTTCCATTGATTTGCGATAACTACGGTTGTAGTTTTATGTCGTATTGTGGTTTTATGGTGATTGGGTCCCTGGTTTCTTTGGTTGCTTCGAAGCGGCGCTTTTCAACAACGTGCAGCGAGCTGAAGCGGTTGGGGCGTCGTTACAAATATAAAGGTGAAGAATCCGAGGATTCACATCCTCGGCTCGCCTGGATATTTGAGACCAGAACCCGATGGGGACAATTGTTCTTTGACATCTTGGAAAGAAGTTTTTCGGGTGCCCCCGGCGTCGACTTGAGGCGCTGGGCGATCCTTGGGGGCGTTGTTTGACGGAACAAAAAAGCGGGACAGGCACCACGAAGCGAGGAGCAAGAGCGAAGAAAGCGAGACTGGCTCGCGCAAGTGACTGCATTTTTTCGTGCTTTCATTCTTTCGTGTTTTCGTGATCCTCTTGCTGATTTAGCGGTTCGAGAAATGCAAATGAAGACTGATCACGAAAACACGATAGTTCGAAAACACGAAAAAGAGAAAGAAAGAGAAAGCGGCACACTTGATCGAACTCAGGTGAAGTCGCGCGAACTCTGGTGAACTTTTTCACGGGGGAATAATCGCCATTCCCCTGTGAATTATGGGAAATGGTCGAAGTCGCGCGAACTTTTCGATCGTTTCTTGTTGGGTGAGGAATTGCTGCATGATTGATCAGAATAAAGAGCACAAAGAGTCCGGGCTTACGCTTCCCGGCTCGCCTGAGAAGATGATGGGATTCGAAGTCGGTCGAACTCAGGTGAAGTCGCGCGAACTCTGGTGAACTTTTTCACGGGCGAATAATCGCCGATCCCCTGTAAATTATGGGAAATGGTCGAAGTCGCTCGAAGTCGCGCGAACTTTTTAAACAAATTACGCCGGGGTTTATTCCGGGGGAACAATTTGGAAATAAGATTTTGAACAGAAGGGAAGAAAATCGCCTTTTGTGTCCCGGCCCTTTGGGTCGGTGGTGCACTTCGAATTTCCAATTGGGTTTTCCCAATGTTGCGCAAGCTTTCAGACGCAGGAAATGCCGACAAAGGCTTGCTTTCTGCCATAGTTGCGCAAATCTGTCATCGTTGAGCAGCCTTCTCTTCCGAGATCGGCGGCTGGAAGCCGCCGCTACTGTCCGAAGCAACGCGCGAATAATAAACCTATTTTGAACCCGTCGTGCGACGCGCACAAACCGGCTGCGCCGGTCGGTGCCTGGAAGCCGCCGCTACCGACTGGCCATAGTTGTGCAAGTTTTCAAAACTCTGAAATGTCGAAAAAGGGCCTTGTTTCTGCCAATGATGCTCAAATGATCCCATCGTTGCGCAAGGCTTTTTGAAATCAGTATCAAGCAGAAAGAATTTCTCCACGGATAACACCGATGGGCACGGATCGGCGAAGAAGAGAATGACGTACTGGGCTTTTGCCTTTATCAGTGCCCATCCGCGATATCCTTGGTTCAAAAATCTTCTGTACTCCAGCCTTTGTATTGGTTTTGGTGGGACTTCGACGACTTGTCCGCACCCTACTTGAAATACATGTCCCTGACGGGTTTATCCACTCTTTTGGATCGCACGCTTTGAACCAAAGGCGTAGAATTTGGGAATCAATTGATTGCCGAGACTTGAGCTTGCGGAAGGACGGGTATGAAACGGATTGCAGAAGACTCGATGACACTCAGCAGTTGCCTCTGCTTTACGCTCTGTTTTGTCATGTCGGCCATCAACGCATTCGCGGACGATCAGGATTCTTTTCCCGCGAAATCATTAATTGCTCATCAATGTATTTCGTGTCACAGCGGCGACGATGCCAAAGGAAAGCTTGACCTCTCCTCACGCGAAAAGATGATTGCGGG
>JBAXBD010000535.1:0-4720 GCA_037142165.1 Schlesneria sp.
TGACGGCGACTGACGGCTGACGAATCGCACCTTCCCATAACTCGATCTCACGGATCGTTTTGACAGAGGGAGCGGCGCTCAGAATCAGCAGTCGGTATTTCGCCCGACCGGTCTCCTGGCCTTGCTCATCCGTCAGATGCTGCGTGAGAACCATCGCGATTGAGTCAGGGTTTCCATTGAAACCGCGGATCAAAGCCGAAGCACGCGGAAGATGAAATCGCTTGTTGTTGACTTCAGGGACCTGGGCTTCTTGAAAGGATTGCGAGGCGAATTGACCTGGCACAAAGGAGGGGAGCGACCAGACTCCGACATGTCCATGAGCACCCGTTAAAAAGGTTTGATGCTCGTCGGAAAGAGGGAGGACGGTCAGCAGGACGTCGCCCCCCATTCCGTGAGCGATTTTTCCTGATTGAACATCCCAGACCCGAAACTGATTATCGCCCCAGGCGATTGCAACTCGTACCTGGTTCGCGTCGGGACCGATACTCCATGCCGTAAGGCCTGGGCGAAAACCTTGCAAGCCCGGCAACATGACTTCCTGGTCACCAGCCGCATTGGGAACCGTCGTCAGTGTTGCCAACGTCTTTTTTTGCTGGACGTTCCAGATCCTGATTTCCGGCTTGGTCGACTGATTTTCCAGCGGCTCTTCCGCGATGGAGACCAGTTCAGGAGGAGTTGAGACCGGGTTGGCGTCCTGCAATGGAGGACGCCGTACGAATGCCATAGCTTGAACGGGCCCTCGATGGCCGCGGAGCAGTGTCGTTTCGCGAGAATGAAGATTGAAGACGTAAATCATTCCTTCATCGAACAAGGCCGAGTCGGTCCGCATGCCCGATGGAACAATCCAGCCGGTATTTCGCTCGGTCGACAGATCACGGGCGTGGCCCAGTCCAGCAACCGCCAGCCAGTTTCCATCGTCGGATACCGCCATGGCATTGAGACCGCCATAGTTCCCGGTACCAGTTGGAACGCGCAGTCCAGCAGCCGAATTGTATTCGAATCGCCCGTCCTGATTGAGATTCCAGACTTGAACCAGTTTGTCCCAACCGGCGGCATAGAGGTACCGACCATCGGGACTGAAGGCGAGCGAGTTGACGTTACTGCGTGCTCCACCTGTTTCAAGCCGTAAAACAGGTGTTTGATCGCCGGGCGGAAGCACATCTTCGGCAGCGGATAAAAACGATTCGCCGGAAAGAAGAAATCCTGTTGTGAAAAGAAGTACGAACAATTCCCGGCGTGACATTGCAAACCTCGTGGGGCGGTCATTGTCCTCATGATCAAACTGCTCAACCTTAACCAAATCGAATTGCTGGCAGTCTGTTCAATTGAATCACTTTCGGTCGTCGAGAACTACTTACCGGGACTTTCCGGGGAATTCGTCAGCAGGACAATGCGAAATCCCGTATTACGATTGAATCCAACACCACCCTGACTGGTGTTAAGTAGAAGGTCGCCGCTCATCACATCCAGGTCTTCGGCGGTCAGACACCGTCCGTTTTTTTCGTCTCCTTCAGAACTGATCCATGAAAAATCTCTATCCTGTTTAATCAGGACGCGCAACTGACATTGGGCCGTCGACAACAAATCTTCCAGTTTGACCTGTCGAATATCGGACATCCATTCTCTCAGGTTTTCGACCCCCTGTTTCACATCTCTGACGGACGCAGTGATTTCTCCGAATGCGAAGATTTCCGATGAGTTTCGTGACGGATACAGGCAACCGTACGGCGAGCGATTTTTGGCAAAATCGGGTTTACCGACTGCCTGGTATTCACCTGCGGCCGGGCTTGTTCCTACTTTAAATTTCGCTTTGGTGAAACGATTTTCACCGGAAAGCACGGTCTCGAGTGGAATTTTCGAATTGATTTTTCCTGAACCAATCCCATGAAGTCGTAATAGCCCGAAGCAAGATCCCACTCGGTGGTCGTCGGTAAACTGCCCAGGCCGGGAACAACCCAGTTGGCAAACTGTTGCGCTTCCAGGGGGTGAATGTTGACGACCGGAAGGTCATTCGCGGCTTTCCAGGTCCGCTGACTTTCCTCGCGAGTGACCATTTCGAAATTCGGATTCTCTGTCGCAAACGCATTGAACATGGCGTTCGTTACAGGACTTTCCATCATGTAGAAAGTACGGATTTTCCGGTCTTTATTGGGGATTTCAAATTCGGGAACCAGATGGAAACGGATTTCCTTTCCGCCGACGGATTTCACCAATTCGGTTTCAAACATTTTGTTGTGGATGTGGCAGCGTTGGGACTCGTTAGAGGCTTTGACGCCGGTCTCTTGAATCTTCGCTGGCAACCAAAGCTGCGGAGTCGAGAAAAATGCTTGCCAGGTCACAAATGAAATGACGAACAGCGAACAAACGGCTAACGACAACCACCTGGTCAGCGAACTTCGCGACCTGGTCGTTTGACCCCTTTTGCTGGTTGCAGGTGAGTCGACTGCGGGGAATTCTGGTAATGTCAAGACCGCTGTCGAAGAGTTATCGCGAGGCTTTTTCCCCGTGATGCCCCACTCCAATCGCTGCAGTCCTTCATCGGTGAGGCCGGCTCGAAGATCAACCCAGGTGAACGCTTCCAGAAACAAAGGAAGTTTTACGTTTGCCGGAGCACCAGGCAAAAGTACGGGAATAATCGGGACGATGTTGCCGATTTTCTTCTCACTGACAAAACGACGTAAAAGAGCCTGCATCTCTGGCTCTTCCCACGGTCCAACTCCCGAGTCGCCGAAGCAGACCAAAGCCGATTTACATTCCGTGACAATCTCCTGGAGTGCGTCCTGCCAGGTGAGCCCCGGTCGCAACTCCCATTCGTCAAGCCAGACCGAAAGGTTTCGTTGCTTGAGCGCAGTGCCAAGTACTTTCACCGTGGGTTTGTCGCGGCCGTTGTGGCTGAGGAATACGTCGAACTGCACTTAAGGCACCTTAAAAACACGGAACCATTCCCACGTGGATGCTGCTCCTTTTCCCCATGGATCGCACGAAACCATTTAAACCAAAAACAATTTGAAAAGGAACGATTCCATGGTGTCGCTTGGGGAGATTACTGCATAAGCCAATGTTGATCGAAAAGAAAGGTATGTTTCGATTGAATCACTTCGCCGCCAAAAGGATCAATAAAGAGGATCTTGCGACAGGATCTTCCCCAATACAATCGCCTTTTGAAATTTGAACACCCGACCCCTCGTTGCCAGCCCCCTCTTTGCTCTCGTTCTACGCGCGAACAGTAATCCTATTCTAAACCTGTCGTCCGACGCACATTAACCGGCTGTGCCGGGGCAATTTTGGATTTTGAATCCCCGACCCCGGATCACCAACGCTCCCAATGTTCGCAATCGCTGCTAGAATCCTTGATGATAGCGGTCGAACTAAAGGAAATGGAATCTTGATGAAAATTCTCGTGGCAAATCCTCGCGGCTTTTGTGCCGGAGTGAACATGGCAATTGAATGTCTGGACGAGACGATTCGGATGTTCGGTCCAAAGATCTTCGTCTACCACGAAATTGTGCACAATAAGTACGTCGTCGAACGATTCACCCAGCAAGGTGTCACCTTCGTCGATACGATCTCAGAAGTTCCTGAAGGATCAATTCTGCTTTTCTCGGCTCACGGAGTTTCTCCAGAAATTCGCGAACAATCACGGGTTCGGAAACTGCAGACCATTGATGCCACATGTCCACTCGTCACGAAAGTGCATCTGGAAGCGATCAAGTACGCTCGCGATGGCTATCACATCATCTTGATTGGCCATGAGGGACATGACGAAGTGATCGGAACAATGGGCGAGGCCCCGTCCAGTATCACCCTTGTCGAAGACCCAAAGGACGTCGACGCTTTGTCGTTCCCCAAGGACGCCAAGATTGCGTATTTGACGCAGACAACACTCAGCGTTGAAGAAGCAGGACGAGTAATCGACGCACTCAAAGCGAAGATTCCTCATATCGAAAGCCCGCCAAAGGAAGATATCTGTTACGCCACGACCAATCGTCAGGATGCCGTGAAACAACTGGCTCAACGATCCGACATTGTCATCGTGCTCGGCAGCCAGAACAGTTCTAACAGTCGCAGGCTACAAGAAATCGGTGCCTTGTTCGGTAAGCCCTCGCACCTGATTGACGGTGCTCAAGAACTACACCGCGAATGGTTCGCCGATAAATCAACGGTATTAATCACTGCGGGAGCCAGTGCTCCCGAAGTTGTTGTTCAAGACTGTATCGAATGGTTGAACAAGGAATTTGGCGCGACCGTTGAAGAGGTCACGATTCGCGAAGAACATGTCTCGTTTCCGTTGCCACGCGAACTGCGAGTCCTTCAATCCGCCAAAGCGTGATAACAGTGTTCTTGCAAGCGTTTCGCGATGACCTTTCATTACGTTGATAAAACGTCTACCAGAAAACTAATGCGTTGCGATTAATTAACACTCTCAGACAAATCCAAAGTCCCAACGGGACGGCCCAATGTCAGCCCATTCGGGGTTTCGGATTGTTTGCGGGCGATTCGTGTTTACCGTGGGTCGGCGTTTATTCGGTGTGGTTGGTTGATGTCGTTGCCGGTTTGATTCCACAATTGTTCCATGTGGGTACCACGCGGATGCGACGTTTCGCCATGCGGGCGGCATATGCGTGGTGTCGTCGGGGCGGTGCCGTTGTTCGGGATCGTCGGTCCCTGCCGACGACCACACGAAATTGCGTTCCCGAACCAAAACACGGTCGCGGGTCGT
>JBAXBD010000536.1:0-4712 GCA_037142165.1 Schlesneria sp.
ATATAATAAACACAAAAAAACAATTACATCAATATGTTTTCGCCTCTTGTTTCTTAACATTTGGAATGTGTTCTCAAGCGATTTTCGGTCGTTGTTCGGCGGGCGCGTCGTGATTTTGTCGCCGCGCTTTTCTGTGATGATCACCTCGGACTTCAGGGACTCAGATTTTTCGATGAAAAATGCGGCGTTCCGGAAGATGACTTACCTTAAGGAAATGAGAACAATGTTCTTGTCGCGATGGAAAAACTTTTTGTTTGACTGGGGCCCGCGCTTGTCGCTTGCTTTCAAAATTGGGCGAAATTGAGTCAATCAGAAATTGATTACGGCCGTTAAAGCGTTAAATCTTATCGCGCTCTGCCAAAACATTTTTTGAGTTTCATTGGTTCGCGAAATGCACTGTTACGGAAGACGCGGGCCATTGATTAAGACGTGAATCTGGATGGTATCAATTAAGTGTCAAAATGCGCTACCAGCGTTTTTCTCACCGTGGGCAACATCGATCCATTTGATCGGCTCGTCCAGGCATTTGATGAGTGGATTCTGACAAGGCCCTCAGATTGCCGGAAGGAGATTATTGCGCAAATCGGTTACGGACGTTACATTCCTAAAAACTGTCCTTATGTCAGATTTCTACCCCCATTGGATTATCGAAACACTTTCGAGCGAGCCCAACTCGTCGTGGCGCACGCTGGCATGGGGACGATCATTACTGCGGTTGAGTTGGGAAAGCCGCTGATCGTGATGCCAAAACTTGCTTCGCTGGGTGAACAGCGGAACGAACACCAACTGGCAACTGTCCGCGAGTTTCGCAAATTGCCCTTTTTACAGGTCGCTGACTCCGAAGCCGATCTCCCTCAAATATTGAACATGGCCATCGAAGAGACTGCGACGAGCCACCGGTTTCAATGCAAGAAATCCGGTGTAGAAAATTATCAACCGAATCCCACATTGATCAATTTCGTCAGTGAATTCGTAAATCAAAGTTAAGCTTGGTTAGACAGATTTTTCGATAAATCAGCCGTGTCCTTGCAGGCGGAACGAATTGTCATACCTTCGTTACACCAAAGGCATTTGCTACTAAAGCCCAGGCTTGCGAGCATTACGAGCTTCCTGGGTGATGACAATCGAAATCGGCTCTACCTCATCAGGGTTTCTTTATTCTTCAGGCAATTCGAAGCCGCGAATGCGTCAGTCGCAATCGTGTGATCGATAAAATGAGAAGCGGCGAATGAGTTATGTAACACCTTTGGTGTAAAGCCGCGTTCATCGGACCTAACCCAGGGTGCGCTCGCTAACGCTCGCGACCCTGTGCTTTGTTGTGAAACGCCTTTGGTGTAAAGGACGGGATTGGAACCGTTCACATAACGAATCATCCAAAACCGTTTTTACTGACATGCGGTTCCCCGTGGATGTCCCGTGTTCGGTAAAATTCACAATTGCAATTTCATCACAAGCAAAGTCTTCCACACGAACCGATAGTGCGATTGAAAAAACCGATCAGATAAACGGTGTGACCCCGGGTCGAGCAAGCGGCGGGACGTCGACTTTCGTTTCCCAACTGGTGATTTCAGGGATCAGGACCTGCTTTGAATTGAGGGCCATGTCCCAGGTGATCTGCTTGCCGGTATAACCTGCCATGCGGCCCATGATTCCGGCCATCGTGCTCGTAACCATTCGGTCGCCATTGTTGATGTGCTTGCCGGTTCGGATCGAATCGAAGAACTCGTCGTGTTCGACCTGGTACATGTTGGGATTCGGGCCTTCGTATTTCCAGGCATTCGGTCCGGTAATCCCGACTCCCCCCTTGATGTAGGCATTCCCTTTCGTCCCCATCACAAGCAGGTTGTTTTCATTATGACAACCGACGATTTGGCGCTGGGCAAGGAAACCTCGTGCTCCGTTCTCCCATTCGTAGTTCACTTCAATGTGATCGTAGATATTGCCGCCATGAGCAGGGACCTGACGGCCGCCGATGGCGGTACAACTGACAGGAGGGGCATCCTTCATGACCCACTGCAGCCAGTCGACCGTATGAATGGCTTGTTCGACAAGGCCATCGCCCGAAAGGAAAGTGAAATTGTACCAGTTGCGGACCATCCACTCGAGATCGGTGATCCCTGCGGGGCGAGTATTTTCCGGCGGCATTGGCTTCACAGGACTCGTCAAATACGTGCCGTAGACGGCAAGAACGTCTCCGATTTGACCTTCGTGAATTCGCTTGAAAAGTTCCCGACGCGCCAGGTCGTAACGCCAGCAGAATCCCGCCACGACGGCAAGATTCTTTTCTTTGGCGATCTTGACCGACTCCATCACCGATCGGACGCCAGGTGCATCGGTCGCCATCGGTTTTTCGGTAAAGATATGTTTTCCGGCCTCGACTGCGGCACGCAGATGGTACGGGCGGAAGCCTGGCGGCGATGCCAGCAGCACAACGTCAGATTGATCGATGACCTTCTTAAAGGCGTCAAGTCCAACATACTTGCTGGCATCGGTGACCGCGATCTGTTGTTCGATTCGCCTGTTTGCTTTGAGATTATTCAAGCTCGAGTCGATCGCGCTCAGGCTGAGATCAGCGACCGCGACCAGTTTGGATTGCGAGTCTGCCTGCAGAGCTTCTCCTGCCGCACCAGTTCCTCGTCCGCCGCAACCGACGAGACCGACTTTCAATTGGTCACTACCGGCAGCGAACAGGCTGGAGTTTAAACTCAAACTCACAGCGCTGGCAACCGCCGAGCTTGCTTTCAGAAAACCCCGTCGTGAGGTTGCGTCAGTCGAAGTCTGATTTTTCATCGATTGAACTTTCCAACAATTTTGAATAACGGATACGGGTCGAGGAAACCTGTGCCACTGCCTCGGAGTCTTCGGAGATGCAGTGACTTCTTCTTTCGTCGGTCCAAGAGCACTGCTTGACCGAAGAGGGTCAAGCAGTGGCACCTTAATTTCAAGGATTCACATCGAACTCAACACATTCCTCGACACTGAAATGCTACAAATCGAAGTCGCTGGATGCGAGCATTCCCGATGACTTTTTTCGGTAAACACGATGCAGAGAGGTTGTTTTTTTGTCCTGTCGGCTTTCAACACGCACCAGATGTCGTGACGCACGGGCTGAAGCCCATGCTACGGCTTTCGGTTCGATACCATCAGACACAAGCAGCCGTTACACTTCGGACGTGAATTCAAGGGAGTTTAATAGAGGGAAAGCCATGGCGAAAGTGAAAGTTCGTCGTTCGGATCTGAAGCCGGGGGAAGTGCTATGCACCTACTGCACCGGTCGATGTTGTCGTTATTTTGCCTTGCCGATTGAGACCCCCACCACCTGGGGTGACTTCGATCATATGCGCTGGTACGTCATGCACGGCCGAACTGCGATTTTTGTCGACGGTGGGACATGGTATTTGCTCGTCTTCGGGGATTGTCAAAACCTCATGGAAGACAACCGTTGCGGCATCTACAACACGCGACCACAGATTTGTCGAACGTATACCACGGATAATTGCGAGTACGACAACGACGCCTGTTACGACAAATATTTCGAATCACCAGATCAGCTTTGGGAGTATGCCGAAGCCGTACTTCCGCCAAAGCCGCAACCACGCAAAAAAGCGGGTGAACCGAACCTTCCAACACTGCCGATGCTCAGTAGCTGAGAACGCAGATATCCACCTGGTGCTGGCTTCCCCCGCGACCCAATAAAGAGAAGAGTTTGAACCACGAAAAACACGAAAAAAATCCGTCCAGGCGAGCCGGGAGGCGTTCCCGGCCGGCATAGCCGGTATACGCGCGTCTGACGACAGGTTCAAAATGGGAAATCATTCGCACGTTGACCGAGGCGAGCCGCGTAAGCCCCTGGATTCTTTTCTTAGACTGATTCTTCGCCCCCTGCTAAAGAAATCAATCGGTAGTACTTCCGATAAATGCAAAAGAGTTTTGACCACGAATTTGACGAATCCCACGAATAATAATCGGGAGAAAATCGTCGTCTGCCAACAAATTCAAAATCTGCCCCTTGAATGGAATTCATTTTGTCTAATTTGATTGAACCACGTACGCTCAAAGGTTTTCGAGACTTCCTTCCTGAGGTCATGCTCGTTCGTGAGCGTCTGATGGAGACGGCCCGCCGTGTTTTCCGAAGTTATGGTTTCAGCCCGATTGATACTCCTGCGTTGGAGTACGCCGAAATCCTGACAGGGAAGGGTGGCGAAGAATCTGACAAGCAACTGTTTCGCTTTAAAGACGGTGGCGAACGGGATATTGCGCTGCGTTTTGATTTGACGGTCCCTCTCGCTCGATTTGCCGCGCAACATTCATCGGCGTTAGGGATGCCCTTCAAACGCTATCATATTGCCCCCGTGTGGCGAGGTGAGAACACTCAGCGCGGACGATACCGTGAGTTCATTCAATGTGATTTCGACACGATCGGCACCGAGTCGAACTCGGCCGACATCGAAACGTTGCTCGTGATTCACGACTTGTTGATCGGACTGGGATTCGAGCGGTTTACGATTCGAGTCAACAACCGATTGATCTTGAACGGCGTGCTCAGTTTTCTCGGGCTGACCGATAAGACTGTCGGCGTGCTTCGTGCGATCGATAAATTGCCAAAGATCGGTGAAGACGGGGTTCTTGCCGAGATGGTTGATAAGGTGGGGACAACGATCGATCAGGCCAAGCAAGTCTTGTTGACCGTCGGGCCTCAAACGGATCTTGAT
>JBAXBD010000537.1:0-4712 GCA_037142165.1 Schlesneria sp.
GGCTTTGATTGTCGCTTTTTCGTTTTCGTCCAGCGGATGTCTGGGACCGGCAGCGGTCAGTCTGACACGAACCCGATATAACGAAGCCTATCGCAAAACCAACGACGAACAGATCTTGCTGAACATTGTTCGATTGCGTTATGCCGATTCTCCGATTTTCATCGACCTCAATAATATCACCAGTCAGTTCGAGGTTTCGGGGCGTGGCAATTACAGCTACGGCCTGGATGGTGCCGGTCCCGGTTTTAGTAACCTCGGGCTGGGAGATCTGTTTGTTCGCGATGCCCCGACGCTCAGTTTTCATCCGCGAAGCGGCCAGGAAATTGCCAAAGCGTTGCTGACACCACTTTCGGCCGAATTATTCAGCGTGGTCAATGCCGGTGCGAATGTCGAGCAGTTTTTTCTGATGGCGGTCAACGACATCAACGATGTTCCCAACGCAACTCGGGCCATCGCCATGACTCCGAGCTCGCCTGACAACAACGATGAGTTCCGACGGGGCATACAGCTTTTGTCGGCGCTTGAACATCGCGGGGCCATCGAGTTGACCGTGCGAAAATTCGAAGATACCGACGATGCGTCTGATCCGATTCCGATTGATCGAGTCGGTGGCGGTGACCTGATGAATGCGGCCAAGGAAAATTACGTCTTCCGCAAAAACGACGACGATCGGATGACCGTCAGAAAAAGAGAGCGGACTCTGATTCTGCGGGTGCGTGAACAAGATCGACACGCACCAGAAATCCTCGAGTTCGCTCGTATTTTCAGGCTGAAGCAAGGTTTGACCGTCTATAAAATCAAATCGGAATTGAGTGGCGATCATCCGGATCGAAAACCTGGTGTGCCCGAAGAGCTGGATATCGGTTCCGGCGACACGATTTACGTCAACATGCGGTCGATGCTTCAAATTGGCGTGTTTTTGTCAAAAGGGGTCTGCGTTCCGGATGATCACGTGACGTGCGGAATCGTGCCGATGACGCCGGATGAGACGGGTGAACTTTACGACTGGACGCAGGTCACGCAGGGGCTGTTTCATGTCTGTTGCAGCCGTCGTCGGCCAAAACAATCAGAAATCGCGGTGAAGTACCGGGGTTACTGGTTCTACATCGCACCGAACGATGTCAATTCTCGCGCTGTCATGGCGATTTACGAGATCCTTTTTGCTGTCCAGGAAGCAGATGGTAAGCCCGCAGGCCCGCTTCTGACGCTTCCATTGGGTGGATAAAACCACTTGCGATTTCGATGAACGCTCGTCAATTGTGCCACGGTACCTGCGTTAATTCTCACGTTCAATCGAAGAATTGATCTCTCACAGAGCCACGGAGACGCGGAGAAGGATGAAAGGGAGATTGGTCACTCCTCCGTGTCTCAGTGGCTCTGTGAGAGACCGAATCTGGAGAAGAAATTGAACCACGAAAAACACGAAAAAAACAGTCATGGCGAGCCGGGGTGCGTCAGCCCTCGGACCGGCCCAGCCGGGTGATGCGCGTCGAACGACGGGTTCAGAATGGGAGCATCATTCGCGCGTTGAACAAGACTCTTTTTATTCGGCGAATACGCAATGACCGTCGTTTGACGTAAAGCACCCCGCGTTTGCGAAGTTAATACCGTCGCTGAATGTGACGGACGAAGAGTCCGGAGGCTAACGCACCCAGGCTCGCCTGGTCAACGCGCGAACCATGCTCCTAGTCTGAACCCATCGTGCGACGCGCATCAACCGGCTGGGCCGGTCTTTGGGGGCGTGACGCTCGGTTCCATGCGGTGCACGACTTTCGAAAATGCTCGTAGTGCATTCCTTCGCAGCCACCACCAGATGATTCCGTACAAAGTGAAATGGACGACGACAACAACCCATGCCAGGATCGATTTTTCCTGAAGAAGGTTGTACCCAGGTCCGAAACCCATTGCTGGGAAAGCCATTCGAAGCGGGCTGAGCCAGATCAATAAAGAGGAGGCTGGTTGAGACGTGAGACTGTATGTACGAATGAGCACAACGAGCACAAAGGGGATAAAGCACGCCAAAATGACCGTCGTAAACGTTGCCAGAATTGCTTGAATCTGGGTTCGTGCGCGAAGACCAAACTGGAAGCCGATCCACATGATGATTGGCATGTAGAAGATCGGCACCAATGTCGCGGTGACCAGTTCCATCCAGAAATCGACGCTCCGTTGCCGCTCCTGCATCGCTCCCTGAAGTACGTAGCCGGTCCAGATGGCCTGGAACACAACGAGTACGGCGAATGGAACCGTTAAAATCTTGATCATCAGCCGGACCCCAGACAGCTTTTCCAGCACGATCTCTGTGGGAGTTAATGGGGAGACCAGCAATACGTCCAACGTCTGGCGAATTCGTTCCGCAGCAATAACACCCGTCGAGTGGATTGTCAGGCAGATCACAGAAACAAACCAGAAGAACACTGGAAACCCACGAAAGGGACTTGTGAAATCGTTTCGACCGTCACTCAAAATCGCGGCAATAACAAAGATGAGCGGTGCCAACAGAAACATCAAGATTCGGAACTGATAGCGAAATGTCCCCAGCGATTTCTTTCGAGTTTCACGCCAGGTTATCGGTTGAAAAGTCGGCAACGTTTCGCGATCTTGAACCAGTCCGATCCCGCCCGTCGTTGACTCATTCAAATTGTTGAAAAAACGATCTGCTCGTTGAAATACCTCTAAAATAATGTTTCTTGGGGGAACAAATGCTCTGGCGAACAGAACCCTGGATGCAATCAGCATGCACACCAGACAGACGGCGATGGCTTGCATCGCGATGGAAGTGTCTGTGGACAACGCTGCAATGAGTGCATGCCAGAAGGATTCACGTGGTGGGTTATTTGGCCAAGTGGTGATGTTTCCCCTCATGGTCTGCACCCGCATTGCGAATTCCGTGGAAAGCGCGAAGCCAAAACCGAGCAAAAACAGGATGACGTACGAAACGATGAATGCTTCGGAAGTCGTGCGAAACCAGGTCGAACACAGGATTGAAACGGAGGCGACGACGATCGTCAGCGCCAGTAAGCTGACGACCGCGTGGATGATGCCACTCAATTCGACGCCACCCATTCCATAGACGATCGCAAACAACGGGAGCGACAGAAGCTGGTAGGTTCCCATGGCCAGGACTCGACTGACCAGTTTTTCAAACACGATCGTCCACGAACTGAGTTTCGTGAGCAGCAGCAGGGCGAGCGTGTCTTTTTCTTTTTCGACTGTCAGGGCACCGCAGGTGATCGCCGGCAGCAGAAGAATGATGGCAAATGTCTGGACATTGACGAGCATTTGAAAGAAGGCTCGTCCCTTTCCGAAATTGACCAATCCTGCCGAGGCCCCGCCGTTATTCAGGTCGCTGTACGCCCACAAGGCGGCACCGAACAGCACCACGGCGTAAACAACTCGCAGGATATATGTCCGCTTATTGTTTGCCTGCTCGATCAGCTCTTTTGTCAGCAGTGGCAGACTGTAACGTTCCAGAAGATTCACGCTGTCTGACCTTCTGTGAGCTTCATGAATGCCGTTTCCATATCCATCACTTCTGGCTGGAACATGCGAATTCTCGCTCCTTGAGCATGGATGAAGTCGTGCAGGTCTTCGACTTCCAGTTTCCCCTCTTCGATCCGAATAGAGATTCGATCCACCTGATCATCGACATGCGTGACGCCAGGCATGGCACGAAGTTTGGCAATCAATTCAGGCGTTTGATTGGCGACTTGCACGTGAACGATTTTCAGCACGCCCAACCGCTGATAGATCTCCGCAACCGAGCCTTGTGCCACCATTTTTCCGGTCTCAATGATGCCGATCCGGGTACACAGTTGCGCCAGTTCATGCAGAATATGACTCGAGATGATGATTGTCTTGCCCATTTCCTTCAGGGCTTTCAGTAGTTCTCGCATCTCAATTCGCGCCCGTGGGTCCAGGCCCGAAGCCGGTTCATCGAGCAGCAGGACCGCAGGGTCATGTAATAACACACGAGCCAGCGACAGCCGTTGCTTCATTCCTCGCGATAGCGCGTCGACTTGTGAATCGATCTTTCCGGTCAGATCGGTTAATTGCAGCACGTCGTCGACAACGGCTTTACGTCGGGACATCGGCAAGCGATAGGCGGCTGCGAAGAAATGGAGATATTCCCGGGCGGTCAGGTCTTCGTAGACGCCGAAAAAGTCGGGAACATATCCAATTTGCTCGCGCACCAGTTGAGGCTGAGACCGAATGCTCAGATCCATGATTTTGGCGCTACCGAGAAAGTCGGGCAGCAAGGTTGCCAACACCCGGATCGTTGACGACTTTCCGGCGCCATTCGGTCCAATGAACCCGAAGACTTCGCCAGGGGGAATCTGGAGTGAAATTCCTTTGACCGCTTCCAGCTTTCCGTACCGAACTTTCAGCTCCTGCACATCAACAGCCAGCATGCCGAGCCTTTCAATATAAGCCATGTCGTGCTCGCGTCATTTCAGCGGGCCGACGAGTTTTCAGTTTTCTGATCACGATTGCGTCAAAAATGCTTCCAGCCAGCGGTCGGTCCCGATTGACCGTGAAGCGGTCGTTTAAAGGGCGACGAGGGCCAGTAGACGTGATGTCTGAAGATAACGATTTGCCGGCTCAAACCGCAAGCAGGACGAGTGGGAGACAACGGCGCTCAGTGCAGTGTCCCTTTCTAAGAAAGCATGTGCCACTGCTTGACCGTCTTCGGTCAAGCAGTGCTCTTCAGC
>JBAXBD010000538.1:0-4707 GCA_037142165.1 Schlesneria sp.
ACGTTCGGGAACCCCATTGTCATCAACCTCTGACACCGGATCGAAATTTGTGTCCGCAACCAGCTTTTCCAGGGAGACGTCGCGCCAGCGCCGTTTCCGCAACTCCGTCATTGCGACTCGAATCGCGATTGAAGTCGCCCATGTGACAAACCGGCTGCGATTCTGAAACTGGTCTAACGCCTGCAGGATTCGAATCAACGAGTCCTGCAGGAAATCATCCAACATGTTTTCGAGATAATCTGATCGAGATTTCAAGGCTGATTTCAGGCCAACAACCAGCAGTTCACGCAAGTCAGCCAAAGCCGATTCACGAACCGGTCCTGGCGATTCAAGCGATCTGATCCATTCGTCGTTGTCTCGATCCCTGACCATCAGCGCGGATTCCAAGTTTCGTTTCAACCAATTTCGGCAATCTTGTTCAAGGACAACGTATCAACTCCAGGTGCCCATGTCATCCTGAATATGTCAGCGCCAGTTTCACACGCCATTCGAACGCGGAGGAAAAGAAATGTGAGCGGGGATCTCCATTACCGTGATTAAAATCTACTGAACGGTGATTTTCGGACGCGTTATTTTCAGTCGTTTTGCAACCTGTACTGGAAACGCCGTGAGGGGCTTTTCTTCGAGAAACAAAGGTTGCACTGAAACTTGTGCCACTGCTTGACGGTCTTCCGTCAAGCAGTGCCGAGCGACACAACGAACGTCGACTTCAAGACGCTGCTTCTCCGAGGACTCCGAAGCAGTGGCACATCATCAGGAAGGAGAAATAAAAATCCTCAATGGCGTTGCCGCGCAGGGCGTGGGATTGGCAGTTCGGATCACTCGCTATTAGACTCTGTGCGAGTTGTCGGGACCTGATCTCAACGGGTCAGGAGACTCGTGGCAAGCGGGTGCAAGGTCAGGAGACCCGTGCACAACTTTGAGTGTGGGTCTCATGACCCGCACGGCAATTGATTTACTCATCTGGTTCAAAACGACTGTGGCCAAGACTCGTGTGGTGCTGCTGATACCGACACTCGACCGTTCCGGGGCCGAGAAGCAGTTTACGTTGCTGGCCAAGGGGCTTCCCAAAACCGAATTTGAGGTGACAGCGGTCGCGTTGACTCGCGGTGGGCCGTATGCCGATGAACTGGCATCTGCCGGAATACCGCTGACCGTGATCGGCAAGCGATCGAAATTTGATCCGTTTTCGTTTTGGAAGCTACGAGCCGAGCTTAAGCGATTGCAGCCCGATATTCTCCATACGTGGTTGTTTGCGGCGAGCAGTTACGGCCGCTTGTGTTCGGGGATCATTCCCCAGGCAAAAATTGTTGTGTCAGAACGATGTGTCGACAGCTGGAAAAAGGGTTGGCAACTTTGGCTTGATCGGCGTTTGATCAGCAAGACGGATCGACTTGTCGGAAATTCGCCGAGTGTCGTTGAATTCTATCGCGAGCTGGGAGTTCCTGCGGAAAAACTGGTCTGTATCCCGAACGGGATCGAGTTGCCGAGTCTGGATGCGGCCGCTGACCGATCAACTCGTAAAGTCCTCTTAGAAGAACTTAACTTACCTCCTGACGCTTATGTCGTTGGCTATCTTGGGCGGCTGGCGAAACAGAAGCGTGTGGAAGACCTGATCTGGGCTGTGGAAACCCTGCGGCAAATACGTCCGAAACTGTTTCTGGTGATCGTGGGTGACGGTCCCGAGCGACAACGGTTGGAAAACTTTGCCCGTGACGTGGGATGCCTGGATCATGTCCGGTTCGTAGGTCATCGTGAAGACGGGTCGCGTTGGCTCAAGTTGTTTGACGTTTTTTGCCTGGCGAGCAGCTTTGAGGGGATGTCCAACAGTTTGATGGAAGCCATGTCGATTGGTAAGCCGGTCATCGCCAGCGATATTCCCGCTAACCGAGAGCTCGTCCTTCAATGTCAGACAGGTTTCTTGCCGAAGTTAGCTGATACAGTCGGATTCATGCAGTTCCTGAGGCAATTGATTGAAGAAAAAGGACTTGGAGAAGAACTCGGTCGCGCTGGTCGCGAACGGATTCAACAATTCTTCGGTATTTCGCGTATGGTGGATGCGTATGCCGAGGTTTACCGGAACGTGCTTGGAGAAGGTCATCCCAAAACGTAAATCCTCAATCGAAGAGAAGATTTTTAACCACGAATCAGACGAATAAGAATCAGGAGAAAGTAATCGATGTCCTTCCTTTCTTATCTGTGCACATCGTTGTTATCCGTGGCTAAATCAGTTATTTGACTTTGGCAACCATCGAGATCATGACCATGTGCGGGATTGCAGGAGGGAGTTGGACGGGTCAGGGGGAACCGCTGGACGAATCGACTTTGCGGCGAATGACAGACGCTCTGATCCATCGTGGTCCCGATGATTTCGGGAACTTTTTTTCATCCCAGAACGGACAACTTGCTGGTGGGGCTGCGCTGGGGTTTCGGCGGCTTTCAATTATCGATCTATCGGGTGGGCATCAGCCAATGTCCAACGAAGATGGCTCCGTGTGGATCGCGTTTAATGGCGAGGTCTACAACTATCGTGAACTGAAACCAGAGCTCGAACGCCTGGGCCATCAGTTCCGCACGGCGTCAGATACCGAGTGCATCGTTCACGCGTATGAGCAATGGGGTCGCGATTGTGTGAATCATCTCAGAGGGATGTTTGCCTTTGCAATCTGGGATGATCGCCGTCGCACTCTCTTTCTTGCTCGCGATCGGATGGGGCAGAAGCCACTGGTTTATCGTCTTGCTCAAAACCGGCTGACTTTTGCGAGCGAACTCAAGGCACTCCTGCAAATTCCAGGGGCGCCTCGGGAAATCGAACCACATGCCGTGGCCGACTTTGTCACCCTGCAATACGTCCCTCATCCGCGCACGATGCTGCGAGGATACTCGAAACTTCCTCCTGGCCATTGGGCCGAATTTCAGGCTGCCACGGGTGACTTCATCGTAAAGCGGTACTGGGAAGCTCCGTATCGTCGACCGGCGTCTGATGGGTCGACGCAGTCCGCGAACAATTCGTCTGATCAAAACGGAACGGATCGATCGGAATCACTCGACTGGAAACATCAACTCCGAAAAGCGTTGAGCGAAGCAGTACAAATCCGGATGCGTTGCGACGTGCCGTTTGGTGCGTTTCTTTCCGGCGGAGTTGATTCAACAATCATTACCGGCTTGATGCAGCAGCAGTCTGACCGACCGGTCCAGACCTTTTCAATCGGTTTTTCAGAAAAACAATTTGATGAGCGAAGCTACGCTCGAGAAGCAGCAACGAAACTCGGGACTGATCACCATGAATTCGTCGTCGATCCTTCGGCGGTCGAAATGCTGCCGAAACTGGTCTGGCATTATGACGAACCGTTTGCTGACAGTTCGGCAATTCCCACGATGTACTTGTCGCAACTGACTCGTCAGCATGTAACCGTCGCATTGACCGGTGACGGCGGCGATGAATTATTTGCGGGATACGATCGCTACCTGGCTGTCGATCTGGCATCAAAGATCGATCGATTGCCGATGCTTGTGCGAGCGGCGATGACAAGTTCCGTCTGGCAGAAGCTACCCGCATCGGTTCAGCAGAAATCGCGGATCAGGCAAGTCAAACGGTTTCTGGCAGCGCTGGGGCAAACTCCGCAGCGGCGATATGCAAACTGGGTCAGCATTTTTGACGATGCTCGCCGACCGGGACTTTTTTCTCAGGATTTTCGCCAAACACTGAACGGTTATGACTCCGCATCGTTCCTGATGCAGGCATTCGGCCGATGTGCGGAACGTGACATCGTACAGCAAACGACGTGCGTCGATCTTGAAACATACCTTCCCTGCGACATCCTGACGAAGGTCGACATTGCGAGCATGGCATTCAGTCTCGAATGTCGCAGTCCGTTCATGGATCATCACGTCGTTGAGCTGGCAGCGAAAATTCCCCGCGAATTGAAGCTACAGGGCCGACGGGGCAAACGGATCTTGATCGAAACGTTCGCCGACCTGTTGCCCGCTTCGATACAGACTCGAAAAAAGATGGGGTTTGGAGTGCCACTGGATCATTGGTTCCGCAATTCGCTCCGCAGCCTGATCGCCGATACGCTGCTCGATCGACGATGTCTGGATCGTGGGTACTTTGATCCCGTGGCGATTCGACGACTGGTCGAAGAGCACACATCATCGCAATGGGACCACAGTGCGCGGCTATGGCTGTTGCTGGTGTTTGAGCTTTGGCAGCAGCGATTTGTAGACGGGAATTAAAGCCGCTGCTTAACCATTTCAGGTCATTCAACGTCAATCAACGTGAAGCTCACAAGGCAAAGACACGGGATAAAAGAAGATTCCAGCGAGGCGTCGCCTCAGACAAATGTCGCCGTCTCGCTCCGCCGAGACGATGGCCGAATTGCAATAGAACTTTACGGGCACTTAAATGCCCCGATGGATCACAAGGTTCTTGGCGATTCGGCTTTCTTTTCGGTAGAGCGAGAAGGCTACTTTGGAAGAAATCCTGAAACTTGACTCAACGAGGCAAATTTCGAACCTGAAGAAGCCCAAAACCGTCGCACCCCAGGTTTGGGGCCATTTCGAAAATTCCGTTACGCCGTTGCTATTCGCGGTGCAGGCGACTCGATGATTTCGGAGCCGCGCAGCTTGGCCGCATCCGCGATTACGCGTTCGAGTTCTGTCACGTATTCGATGAACTTCGCTTTGCCGAGTGGCGTCATCCGACAC
>JBAXBD010000539.1:0-4696 GCA_037142165.1 Schlesneria sp.
CGAATTGGATCTTGACTCCTACGCTGCCGCGAAGACTGCCGCTGCAATCCGCATGGAACTGGTCAATCACCGCGAGAGTTTTGTGTTCGAAACCGTTTTCTCTGATCCGGTAGGAGACAAAATCGCATTTCTCAAACAGGCAATCGATCTTGGATATACCGTCGTGCTTTGTTTTATTGCGATTTCAGGTTGGGAACGATCGGAAGAACGAGTCGCAATGCGAGTGTCGCAAGGCGGGCACGATGTCCCGACCGACAAATTGATCGCTCGCATACCCCGAACGTTGGAAAACCTGAGAAAATCGATCCGGGAATTGCCGTTTGTCATCGTTTTCGATAACGACGATATTGCAACTCCATTCCGTCGCATCGCAGTTTTCGAAAACGGCAAAATGTCGTTCAAAACGAAAAATTTTCCCGCGTGGTTAAAGAGCGTTCTTCCGTAAATGAAATGCCCCAACGATTCAAGTACACCTGCCGGGTCCAACCTTAAAAGAAGTAATACTGTAAAAGCAAATTCCCCGTTCGCTCCTGAAGCATCACGAAAGGGTCAGGCGGGAAATCATGAAACACGTCACCGTAATTTTCCTCATGACGGTTTCTGCAATCGCCTCAGCCGAGGACTTGGAGATGAAACCGCTTTTCAAAGTTGAGTCAGGTCTCCCGAAATGAAAATCGCATTCCTGTTTGTCATTGTTGCGTTTACTTCGAGTGCCTGGGCCGCGCAGCCCAACATCGTTGTTATTCTCGCCGACGATCTCGGTTATGGTGATCTCGGCTGCTACAACAGCGAGTCAAAGGTCCCCACGCCGCATCTGGATCGACTTGCACGTGAGGGGATGAGGTTTACCGATGCTCATTCCGCTTCCACCGTGTGTACACCGTCACGTTACAGCCTGATGACGGGGCGCATGTGTTTTCGCACCGGATATCGCGGTGGCGTTTTCACGGGTGCAGGTGGTCCATCTTTGATCGAGAAGGACCGTCTGACTTTGCCCGGAATGCTACGCAACGAGGGCTATGCGACGGGCTGCGTCGGCAAGTGGCACATCGGAATGACGTTCCAAACCAGGGACGACAGGCCTGTTCCTGAAGTAAAGCTCGATGGCAACACCAGGGAACTGGATCAAGTGAAGCTTATTGACTTCACCAAGCCCATTACCGATGGCCCAGTGCATCGCGGTTTCGACTATTTTTTCGGCACCGCTTGCTGTCCCGGTACCGACTGGCTCTATGCCTACATTGAAAATGATCGTGTCCCTGTCCCACCCGATCGTCTGCTTGACGCCTCCAACTTGCCAAAACACCCGTATGCGAACGATTGCCGACGTGGCTGGGTCGCTCCTGGATTCGATCATGAAATGCTCGACATGGTGTTCCTCGAAAAGAGCAAGGGCTGGCTGGAGCAACAGGTGAAGCGCGACCCAACGAAGCCCTTCTTCCTCTACCACGCGATGCAAGCCCCGCATTTACCTTCGTTCGCAGCCCCGCAGTTCAAGGGCAAAAGCAAAGCCGGACCTCACGGCGACTTCATCATGGAACTTGACTTCATCGTTGGGGAACTGATGGCCACGTTGCAGAAACTCGGTGTCGCCGACAACACTCTCGTCCTCTTCAGCAGCGACAACGGCCCCGAGACAACCAGTGTTGCCCATATGCGTGCTGACTACAATCACGACGCCGCGCGACCCTGGCGTGGCGTGAAGCGGGACGATTGGGAAGGGGGACACCGAGTGCCACTCATTGTGCATTGGCCCAGCCATATCAAGGCAGGTGTGTCAGACACCACGGTCTGCCTCACCGACGTCATGGCTACCTGCGCCGAGATCTCGGGTGTGAAACTCCCCGACAATGCCGCCGAAGACAGCTTCAGCTTTCTTCCTGTCCTGACCGGCAAACCCGGCAGTACCCCGCAGCGCGACTACACGCTGCATCAGACCATCAGTCTGGCGATGTCAATCCGACGTGGCGATTGGAAATATCTCGATCACCGAGGTTCCGGAGGCAACAACTACGCCACTGGCGAACTGATCCCTTTTGCACTCCCTGATACCGCCCCCGAAGCCCCCGCCCAACTGTATCACCTGAAAACCGATCCGGGCGAGACCACGAATCTCTACTTCAAGCAACCCGAGATCGTGAAGGAACTCAAGGCGCTGCTGGAGGCCAGCAAAGCCGGCGGGCGTACCGTCGCTGCAAAGTCGGGTTCATGAAACACATGGTCCCGACTTTGATTCCTCGTTCGTTTATGCCCGTGCTCGATCTGAAGTCCACGGATGCTTGAGCATGTCGATGAGTACCGTAGTCTCAGAATCTGAGAAGAAGTTTGAATGAGTAATTCCATGAATTTGTGTTTTCGCAAAACGATTATGACAGTACTGGCGATAATGGCGTCTGCCTTTATCTTGACGGAATTCGCCAGCGCCGAGGATGTCGTTCGAGTGTTTCTTTTCGCCGGTCAATCCAACATGGTCGGGTCGGATGCGCATGGGGATCGCATCGACGACTACCCGAACTTCAAAGGTGCAGGCGAACCGCAAAACGATGTTCTCTTCTCTTACATCCTTGGAAATGGCGACGAAGCGTCCAAAGGTTGGGTACCGCTGACGCCGTTGCGGGCGTTCGGTCCTGAAGTGACGTTTGCTCGATGCGTCAGGGAACAGGTGAAATTCCCGATCGCCATCATCAAATCGGCAGTTGGAGGGACAACGATCGCCTTCGATTGGAATCCCGATGCGCCAGACAAGGGACAGAAACTTTACCCGCGAACACTGAAGCTCATTCGAGATTCTCTTGCCGATTTGGACAAGCAGGGTGTTCGTTATCAGCTGGAAGCGGTGATGTGGCATCAGGGTGAAAATGACATGCTCGACCGCAATCTTTACAAACAGTATGCCGATGGACTGACGAAGTTTGTTACGCGCCTGCGCGCGGATCTCAAGGCTCCCGAACTGAAGTGGTATATCGGTGAGGTCAGTGAGAAGGGCATTTGGGGCATGGATCACCGTAATAATCTGGGAATCTTCCGACAGCAACAAGAACAAGTGTTGAAGGCTGACCAGCTGTTACGCTGGGTGCCGACTTCGCATCTGGCCTTCGAAGTCATGGGAACCGGTCAGCCTCATTATCACTTCGGCACACAGGGTCAGCTTCAAATGGGCGAAGCGTTTGCGTCAGCGTATCTGAGCGATATCGGGAAGCCACTCGCAGCGACCGACCGCCAATTCAAAAAGGAATTGCCAATTTCAAAGCCGGCCCGCGTACGTCTGTTCGTGCTGGCTGGCCAGCGCAACATGGAAGGTGAAGATTCGTTCGTCGCGGAAATCACGCAGCAACCGGGCTACGAGTCGTTGGTCAAAGTTCAGAATAAGGTCTTGTTCCGTTACTCCCTCGGTGGTGGAGTACACTCGTCATCGGGATGGGAGCCACTTGGCCCGGTCAATTCTCTCGGCAACTTCGGCCCGGAGCTGAGCTTTGGTGCTCGCCTGCGGAAGTCGATTGATGCCGAAGACGGGGTGGCAGTCGTCAAATTCACACACAGCGGTGCCCAGGGGCCAGATTGGTTCCCGAACGGCTCACCCGAGTCGCATCGCAATCTCTATCCCAAACTGATCAGTTTCATTCGATCGGCAAAGGATGACCTGAAGCAACAGGGGCTCGCATGCAGTCTGGAAGGAATCTTCTGGCATACCGGCGAGAATGACACCTACTTCGGCCCCTACTCGCAGAACATCGCCAAGTGGTTGAAACAGTTAATCGACCAGACGCGGACTGACCTTCAGCAACCTGATCTTCCGTGGTTCATTTCCTTGCAGCACAAAAATGCTCCCTGGGGGAACATCGAAGCGGTCAACGCTGCGTTGAATGAGATGGGCCTGACCGATCCCCGAATTACGATCATCAAAACGTCCGAGTTACCTCACGCACGACTTCATTTCGGAACCAGGGGAACACTCATGCTGGGCGATGAAATGGCTGATGCTTACTTGAAGAAGCGGTAGTTCAAGTCCGTCTGCTGTGATCGACAGTCTCGCTAAGAAATGCGTCTCTGCGCGAGTTCGCACCGTCAGATGTCGTTCGCTGGTCCGGGAATATCGCCAAACAACACACAGAATCCGTTACGCCAATGATCAATCCTTCACATTTCAATGATACTAAGGTATTTTTACGAACGTCAGAATTACCTTTTCCAACAGGAATTTGCATCAACTCATGAGAATCGTGATCACCGTTATCGCATTGTTTTCAGCCGGAAATATGGTCCGAGCGGAAATCGGAACGATTTCGCCCGCTGATGCCAGATCGCTGATCGAATCGTCCGACGTCAGCAAAAGGCCGGTCGTGATCGACACGCGCGGCGGGTACAAGGACTACTTTCGAGGCCATTTACCAACGGCGCATCACCTCAACTTTGATACATTGCGAGGTACCGATCATGGTGTCCCTGTGCAGTATCTTCCTGACGAACTGACGAAAGCTTTGCTGATTCGTGCAGGAGTGGACCGCGACCGAATCCATCTGGTTTACGCAACGGGAGACAAGCTTCCAAACGACGAAATTCTGAGTGCCAGCATGGTGGCTTATGTGCTGGAGAAATTTGGAATCAAGGAAATTCGAATCGTCGATGGTGGGCTACCTGCCTGGCAAAAGTCGAAGTTTCCCGTGACGCAGGAGTATTTTGGTAATCCACCCGGGAC
>JBAXBD010000540.1:0-4680 GCA_037142165.1 Schlesneria sp.
GATTGAGTCAGGACCGCTTGATCAGGGCGATTGAAGTTCATCCGGGGAACCCCAAGATTGTCCATCATGCCCACATGTTTCTTGACAACACGGGCGAAGCCCGACTGTTAGACGAGGCTGATCCCACGGAAGGCTACACGCGCTTCGGTGGGCATGGGCTTTCATCCGCTGCGTACCTCGGTGGATGGAATCCCGGTGCGACGCCCCATTTCTTTCCCAAGGGAACTGGGCGACTAATGCCCAAAGGTGGCGACGCGGTTTTTCAAATCCATTATCACCCATCAGGTAAACCCGAATACGATCAGACAGAGATTGGAATCTACTTCGCACCGTCAGATGCTCAACAATTAATCGCAGATCTTGTGATCGGCAACGTCGACCTGGTGATTCCAGCAGGAGACGACAATGTCACCTTTACCGGCGAATACATGCTTCCATCCAACCTGCTGCTGATGGAAATCCGACCGCATATGCACCTGCTTGGCAAGAGCTACAAGGTACGAGGCCTTCTCCCTTCCGGTCAGGAAGTTCCGTTAATCAAGATCGAAGAGTGGGATTTCAACTGGCAGGATTCGTATGTATTCAATCCCGTAGTTCGCCTTCCTGTCGGTTCGAGGATTCAGATCGAGGTCGTTTATGACAATTCTTCGAAGAACCCCGCAAATCCCAGCTCTCCACCGAAGACGGTCTATTTTGGTGAAGAATCAACAGACGAAATGTCCAATTGCGCGATTCGCGTTACTGCCGATACTTACGCTGAATTTCAGCAGGTCGTCTCTGATAACGCGAACTACTGGTCAACCCAGATGAAGAGGTATCTTGATAGGAACATGACGCCCGACAAGAAAGTTCGGGAACGCCCGAAACCGAAAAGCGGACGAACGAAAAGCTGATCGGAATAGAGGAAGTATACGACTTGTAGGACTTCTTCTTCAGGGCTTCGTTGCTTTACGCGTGAATTTTTGCAGTCGCTTCCCATCAACTTCCGCGACAAACAAGTTTCCGTCTGTGTCAAAGGCGAGCATATGTGGCGCTTGAAATTGGCCAACACCTTCACCTTGTCGCCCCCAGCGTTTTTTCACTTTGCCACTTTCATCTAACATCAAAACCTGACCGGCGCGACCGTCAGCGACGAAAAGCCTGCCGTCGGCGTCGATCGCCATCCCATACGGCGCAAATCCTTTCCATGTCACCTGCCATTTTCCATCGCCGTCAAAGACCTGAATTCGGTTGTTTTCGCGATCACCAACCAGTACCCGACCTTCGCCGTCAACAATGATCGAATGAGGCAAATGAAACTGCCCCTTTTCCACGCCGGGTGTTCCCCATGAAGAGATATACGTCCCTTCCTGATTAAATTTCATCACGCGACTGTTGCCGTACCCATCTGCGATATAAACCTCGTCCTTTGGACCGAAGGCGATGTCCGTCGGTTCGTCAAACTGATCATTTCCGGTACCGGCGACGCCTGTACCCAACGAAAGCAGCGGCTTACCGTTGGGATCAAATTTATAAACGCGGCTGCTTCCGACGTCGGTGACCCAGACATTGTCGTCGCGATCGACCCTGAGACCGTGTGCCGTCTTGATCAGTTCATCACCCCAGGCTCGCAAGAATTTTCCGTCTGAATCAAAGCACAGGATCGGTCGGGGTCCACGATGAAACAGGTATAACTCACCCTTTTTATTAACGGCAACGGCTGAACATGCGGCCAAACCGAACCCGGGGGGGAGTCGCAAGAATTGCTTCTGTGCCTGTAAAGTGAACCCCAATTCGCGTGACACCTTGTCAGCCGCACTGAGTCGCGTGCAAAGAAACAGGCTCATTACGATCGGAAAAATCGTGCGGCAGACCACCCAGACCGCCCCCTGCCGACCATCAATTCCAATTTTGCCGAGAAATGCGTCCTCGTCCCGATTGATTGCTTCAATGATATGGGCTGTCATGGCTGCGTTCCCTACATTCGAACTTTCCGAAATCATACAACGGATCGACAACTTTTGTTCGGATCATATGCGAGTTGTTTGATCCAGGCTTTCAGCAGGTCTTAACCCCGAATACAATACCTTGCGATCAGGCAGATCGTCACTCGCGAACAGGTAAATGTTTTTGGACTTTCTCGTGAAATTTCGTCTGATGTCTCTTATCGCGATCGGGGTCTGGAATCTCTTTTTCCAAAGGACCGTGACCGCTGCTGACATTTCGTTTCGCAATGAAGTCATGGCAGTTCTGTCGAAATCAGGTTGCAACCTTGGGACATGTCATGGCAATGCAAGGGGCAAAGGGGGATTTCAGATTTCACTGCGGGGACAAGACCCTTCAGCCGACTTTGCTGTTTTGACACGCGATCTTTACGGGCGACGATCCAATTCGAACGATCCTGATCAAAGTCTTCTCTTACTCAAGCCATCGATGCAGATGGCACACGAGGGGGGCAAACGATTTTCCGTCGATTCCTATGAGTACCGTTTGCTTCGGGACTGGATTTCTTCGGGAATGCCTGATGACCGACAGGATGCTCGCAAGTTGGTCCGGCTACGAGTTACCCCGGACGAAGTTTTCCTGACGGAAGAAGCCGCATCACGCTCATCTCGCTGGCGACAACAAATGACAGCAACCGCTGAATTCTCAGATGGTTCTTCAAGGGACGTCACGTCACTGGCCGTTTACGAGGTCTCACAACCGATTGCTGACGTTTCACATGATGGGTTGGTCACTGGACATTCCCCCGGTGAAGTGACCGTGATCGTCCGTTACCTGCAGCATCAGGTTGCGGTCAGGCTTGCATTTGTTCCACAACGGCAGAACTTTATCTGGTCAGCCCCCGAGCCTGCCAATTTCGTTGACGACTTCGTCTTCTCGAAACTACGAAAAATTAACGCTAACCCATCCCCCGTTTGCGACGACGCCACGTTCATCCGACGGGTGACACTCGATTTATTAGGGCTTCCGCCGACTGCAGATGAAGCCAGGCGATTTGTCAGCGATCCGTCGAATGGCAAACGTTCAGTGTTAATCAATTCGCTGTTGGAACGCCCGGAATTCGCGGATTGGTGGGCCATGAAATGGTCTGATCTGTTGCGAGTTGAAGAAAAGACGCTCGACCGAAAAGGGGTCGAAAACTTTCACGGTTGGTTGCGGGACGCTTTCGCAACAAATAAACCGCTTGATCGACTGGTTCGAGAAGTGGTCGGAGGGCGAGGGAGCACCTATGAAGTTCCACCAGCAAACTTTTATCGGGCATTGCGCACTCCATTCGAACGTTCTGAAGCGATTGGCCAATTGTTTCTGGGTGTCAGGTTGCAATGTTCCAAGTGCCACAACCACCCCTTTGATCGCTGGACTCAGGACGACTATTACAGTTGGGGCAGCGTCTTTTCGCGTGTCGACTACAAGATTATCGAAAATCGCCGACGTGACTCGAATGACTCGCACGAATTCGACGGCGAACAGATCGTCTTTTTGAAGGATTCGGGCGAAGCCAAAGATCCACGAATCGACAAGACCCGCTCAGCAAAGTTCCTGGGAGATACGAAGGGACTTGAACCACAACAAGATCCCTTATCGGGACTGGCAGGCTGGTTGACCGATCCGCAGAACGACCGATTCGCACAGATGCTCGCCAATCGAACATGGCAACAAATCATGGGCCGTGGCATCGTTGATCCAATCGACGACTTCCGCGCAACGAACCCTCCGTCGAATCCCGGATTGCTGAAAGCAATCGCGAATTACCTTGTTACTGGAACGAACGATGCCACAACCTCTCTCAGTCCGAGCGACGACCGGTTCAATCTACGCAGCCTGTTGCGTGTGATCTTGAACTCGCGCACATACCAGCTTTCTTCCAGTGTTAATGAGACGAACCGCGACGATGAAACGAACTTCAGTCATGCGTTCGTTCGACGGCATTCGGCCGAGCAGCTACTTGACGCGACGAGCCAGGTCCTTGGTGTTCCACTCGACTTTGCGGGATACCCAACCGGCCGAAGGGCGGCTCAATTACCCGGTGTCCCATCAAATCGCGAACGGAATAACGCCCAAAGCGAAGCGGATCGATTCCTGAAATTGTTTGGCAAGCCGCCGCGACTGCAATCGTGTGACTGTGAACGCTCGGAGGAGACGACGCTTGGCCAGACTTTTCAACTGGTGAGCGGTTCATTAATCAATCGGATGCTAACGACCAGTGGGAACTCTCTCGATTCCTTGGCCACATCCCCGAAGACGCCGTCCGAGATACAGCCGGAGCCGTACCGGTAGCGCGGGCCTTCCGCCTGCAGCAGGCGCTCCTCTTCGCTGGGGTTTTCCGGGAGGGTCGCCAGCAGGTCGCTGAAGCTGGTGTCGCGCAGGCCTTCGGGGTCCCACACGTCCGCATCGTCAAAGGTGATGTTGTAGTCGCCCATGAGCACCAGCTTGGGGTGCGCGGCCAGCTCATCTTTGACCCAGCGGCGCAGGGCGGAGAGCCACTCCATCTTGTACTCAAATTTGTCCGAACCGGGCTCTTGACCGTTGGGGAAATAGGCGCCGATCACACGGACCCCGTCGACTGTGCCTGTGATAACACGTGCCATGTCGTCTTCAAAGCCGGGAATGTTTTTAAGCACGTCGGTGGCGGGCGTGCGCGACAGCAGCGCCACGCCGTTGTAGGTTTTCTGGCCAAACCATTGCGCCTGGTAGCCC
>JBAXBD010000541.1:0-4679 GCA_037142165.1 Schlesneria sp.
ACGGAATGCGGGGACAGTGGGAAGAAATGAGCGTCAATGCGGGGCTTTGATTGTCGCTTCCGCAAAGAGAATGCGGAATTGCCTGTAGGGATGCCACTTCGGGGACACTGCTTTTTCCAGTTTTTTTGCGCTCATCGGCACGGAATGCGGGGACAGTGGGAAGAAATGAGCGTCAATGCGGGGCTTTGATTGTCACTCCCGCAAAGAGAATGCGGAATTGCCTGTAGTGATGCCCGAACATCGGGATACCCTAATATCATAAGATGCTTGGCCACATGCGCGGTCTGAACGAAGGCGGGTGTACTCGCGGACGCTCCCTTTTGATATGCCGCGCCGGTGTCGTCGATCTCACGTTTCCGGTCTTTACGCCAAAGGCGTTGTAGATCGAAGCCCAGGGTTGGTCGCTTGCGATCTACCCCGGCAAAAAGCTGTGTCCCCGAGGTCCCGCTGAATCGGTATGGACATCTCCGACCTTTCGTTGACGCAAGCGGATTCGCGGCATGAACCCGCGCTGTGAACCAGCGCCGTTCTCTTCGCGTCGCGCAACGAATTGCGTTAAACTCGGATCCAACATGCAATCGAATCTGCAACGATTCGATTCGTGGTTGGCTCCACATGCAGGGCTTTTGATCCAGTGGGACCCATATGAAAGCAGCAGATCCGTTACCGCCCAGCAGTAATTTACAATCATAACAGCGAAACGTGAAGAAAATCACAACGTATGATGAATTGCCTATGAATCTCAGAAATCCCTTTCGATGATGTAAATCGTGAAGGAGATCGTCCGTTCGTGTGGAAACTGTGTTCCCGTGGTTTTACCCGGCGTATTGCCGAAAACAAACATGCTCCAGATATCGTATCATCGCGGGGTGACCGGGAAATCATCGAAAAGCGAAAATTGTAACTATGACGATTCCAGATTTTCAGACGGTAATGCTCCCGTTACTCGAAACTCTAAAGGACGGCAACGTCTGGAGAATGAACGAAGTCACAGAGCACTTGGCAAGGCAGTTTTCCCTTACCGATGAAGAACGAAACGCGATGCTTCCGAGTGGGCAGGCGCCGCTCTTCGCGAATCGAGTTGCGTGGGCGAAAACACACATGAAGGCTGCCGGACTGATCGACAATCCCAACCGAGGAAGAGTTTCGATTTCGGATCGTGGCCTGTCGGTTCTCGCCAAAAAGCCAGAAGCGATCAACATGAAGTTCCTTAAGCAGTTTGAAGAATACAACGAATTCACGAGCAACAAAAAGACGGCGGTGCTGGAAACGTCAGCGACACCAGAGAATGATTCGCTACAAGTCAGACCACCACTTGAACTGCTCGAAGAGTCGTTCGGGATACTCCAGGAAGCGTTGAAGGATGAACTCCTGACGCGTTTGAAAAATGGTTCTCCAGCCTTTTTTGAACGGGCGGTACTGAAGTTGCTTTCTGCAATGGGATACGGAATCACTGGCGGGGCACAGCTTACCGGCCAACCCGGGGATGGTGGAATCGATGGGGTCATCTTCGAAGACAAATTGGGCTTAGACATCGTGTGCGTTCAAGCGAAAAGATACGCCGAGGCATCGGTTGGGCGGCCTGCGATTCAGCAATTCTCCGGGAGTATGGATGGATACAAAGCCAAAAAAAGGGTCATTTTGACGACATCATCCTTTTCGAAAGAGGCCATTGCGTTTGTGGACCGAATTGAGGGGAAGCGAGTCATCCTGATTGACGGTGAACAACTCGCCCAATTGATGATTCAGCACAATGTCGGAGTTACAACGAACAAAACCTACGAGGTGAAGGTCTTGTCGGGCGATTTCTTCGACGAAGACGAAGCGTAGAAATCGAATTGTCGAACGACAATTTCGATTAAAACACCGGCATAAACACCTATTGCACACATCGGTGCGCCTGCCGAGATTCCGTTCTTCACGATTCTGCTGCGTTGGTACCAGAGCTTCGAAAACGTTCGTTCCCAAGCTCGGCCTTGGGAATGAGGAATAATTCGAGTTTCGGCCGGTCCGTTTCAGTTTTTCACGATTCGTTTGGCCTCGGGTTCCACCTTTGATTCAGGTGTCTCGACAAGACTGGCTTCGGTGGCTCGCTGTTTTGCCTCGGCGATCAGTTCTTCGGCGGCGAGGATCTGGTTGCGGGTAAATTCTGGCGTCTGCGTCAGGGCACCTAATGGAGTGTTCATTTTCTCGGACAGTTGCTGGAATGACATCTTGTTGGCCTGGTGCCACGCTGCGGCCTGGGCTGCTTTTGTGTCGACTTTGCCTGATCCGACAACTGTCAACAGTTGATACAGCACAGGGTCAGGACTGATTTTTGTCACCGGGGCAAGCGTGTATTTGCTGCTTGGACCCGGCTCGGGCTTGCCGTGTTCGAGACAGACGGAGTTGAAATTCAGAGAGATCACGTGTTCCGCCGGAAGAGAGAAGAAGCCCTGGCCGATTCCCTGTGGATTCCCTTGGCCATTTCCGAAGGGCTGGCCATTGCCAATCCCTGGAGCAGGTCCGATTCCTCCGCCAATCTTTTGCGGGCCGTTTTGGCCATTCCCCGGACCTGCGTTGTTACCGAGTCCCTGATTTCCCAGTCCCAAATTTCCTGCTGCACCGAAATTGCCGAACTGCGAGTGAATCGAGACGCCTACCACTGCATACGGGATCTTCACGGTGAGCGGTTTGTCGGTTTTGTTTTCGATCAGGACATTGCCACCCATTGCGTTCCTGGGGATCAATCTGACGGTGACTTGTCCGGCATCGACCGCCTCGAATAAGTCAACCAGTTCTGCCGAAGGATCGAATTTTGGATTCTTGATGGGCTTTTTGAACGTCGTGCCGGTTTTGCTCGCTGCGACCAGTTCGGTCGGAGGCGACGTGGCGACGACCAATGCCAGAGAAATCAGTCCACAGAATACCGCGATTTTATGACGAGACATCTGAAGTTCCTTTGAAACGAGTGCCTGAAAAAGCGTGAGAAGGGATGTCCAGTCTAAGCCTGTCGCCAACGAAAGAACAAACACCAATTTTTCCAGATGACGTTCTTTTAAGTTCAATGGCGACATGGTGGGCGAGTTCCTTGCTGGTCGTTAGAGTGCTGGGATTCAACAGGCCTCCATCACTCACCGACTTGATTTGCTCATCCATGACGACTTCGCCCGAACGTGCTCCCACACCCGCGATGCAGCGGTATCTTGAAGTGAAGGCCCAGCATCCACAGGCTATTCTTCTGTTCCGGATGGGGGATTTTTATGAACTTTTCTATGAAGACGCTGTTCTCGCTTCGAAAGCGGTCGGACTGACTCTGACCAGTCGTGACAAGGGGTCGCCCAACCCGATCCCGATGGCGGGGTTTCCTTATCATCAGCTTGATGGGTACCTGCAAAAACTTGTCCGAGCCGGTTATCGAGCCGCCATCTGTGAACAGATGGAAGACCCGAAACTGGCCAAGGGGCCGGTCAAACGTGACGTCACCCGCGTGGTGACGCCCGGAACGTTGACCGAAGATTCGCTGCTTGATCCTCGTGAGAGTAATTTTCTCGCTTGCGTCTTTCCGACGAAAGACGTTTGCGGATTGGCCTGGCTGGAAGTGTCGACGGGACGCTTCGTGATGGCGGATCTGGCCAGCGAACATGTTGTCGATGAAATCGCTCGCATCCAACCGGCGGAATGTCTTGTTCCTGATAATTCGCACGATCTGCCGCTGGTTCAAATGTTGATGCAGATGACAGGGATGCTGGTCAGTGATCGACCTCCCTGGTCGTTCGCCGTTGATCAATGCAAACGAACTCTGCTGGACCAGTTTCAGACTCGATCCCTGTCGGGATTCGACATCGACGATGACACTCCGGGCGTGACTGCCGCGGGGGCGCTACTGGAATATGTCCGTGAAACTCAAAAGAGTGGCCTGGGGCATATTACTCGCCTCGAACCGTACCGGCGTGGATCAAGCCTGTTGATCGACGAAGCGACTCGTCGCAGCCTGGAATTGACGCGAACCCTGCGCGATGGACAGCGGGAGGGAAGTCTGCTTGCTGTCATTGATGAGACAGTGACTCCGATGGGAGCCCGGCTGCTGGGTGAATGGCTTTCCAACCCACTGACCGATCCGGCTCGGATTAACTTACGTCTGGACGCGGTTGAAGAACTGACGACCGATGCCGTGTTCTGCCGTGATTTACGTGAGCAACTTCAAGAGGCTTATGACTTACAGCGTTTGACTGCACGCGTCGCGACCGGTCGATGCTCGCCGCGTGACCTGTCGTGCCTGGCTCGGACGTTGGCGCTGCTTCCGAAGTTGAAGGCGAAATTGTCGGGCCGAAGAGCACGTCGACTGGTCGAACTGGAAGAACGACTGGATCTGTGCCCTGAAATTCGGAGCGACATCGAATCGTCATTGGTTGACGAGCCGCCGATGCTGACAAGTGACGGCGGAATGATTCGCGAAGGGTTTCACGTACAGCTTGACGAATGGCGAGACCTGGCGCGCGGCGGGAAAGACTGGATCGCTCGTTACCAGGCCGAGGAAATTGAGCGGACTGGCATCCCGAACCTGAAGGTTGGTTTCAATCGCGTGTTTGGGTACTACCTCGAATGTACCGCAGTCCAGGCGGAAAAAGTGCCGGCTGACTATATCCGTAAACAAACGCTGAAAAACAACAAACGATTTATCACTCCACAATTAAAAG
>JBAXBD010000542.1:0-4657 GCA_037142165.1 Schlesneria sp.
GTTTGTAGCACTGGATATCGGCAAAGCGACGTCTGACGATTTGTAAGAGACTCTTGTTTTGAGCACCCTTTTCAGCGAGATTGACATGAGTCTGTTGTCAAACTTCGAAATCAGGATTCTGTGCCATTGCTTAGGAGTCTTCGGAGAAGCAGTGTCTTCTCTTTCTGCGGGTCAAAGAGCCCTGCTTGACCGAGGACGGTCAAGGAGTGGCACAAGATTCATGAATCTCCAGATTTTCCGGCTTCGCGCTTTCAAAAAAATTTTTATGTCCCGTATTGCAAGGAGGCATTCATGTCACGGTACGGCAATTACTACGGGGACTGGGCACCTTACGTTCCTGTCGCAGAGCGACAAGCGAAAGCTGCCAAGTACGCACAAGCGTTAGCCAAGAAGGAAAAACGGTCTCTTGCCCCAGTCAAGATCGAAGGACGCACGATCGCCAAATCCTTCTGGGGGAAGGCCTGGTGTAATAATCTCGAACGATACAGTGATTATTCGAATCGGTTGCCGCGTGGTGGAACTTACGTCCGTAACGGTTCAGTCGTTGACCTGCAGATCGGCAAAGGATCGATCACCGCACTTGTCAGTGGTTCCGAGGTTTACACGATCAAAATCAAGATCGCGACGCTCGCGCAAGATGTATGGGAAAAGATCAAGAAAGACTGTTCCCGGTCGATTGATTCGCTGTTGGACTTATTGCAGGGGAAGTTCGATCAAGGAGTGATGGAACGGCTGACTCAAAAAGAGGACGGTCTGTTTCCACGACCGAAAGAGATCAGTTTAGACTGCTCATGCCCTGATTCGGCCGGAATGTGTAAGCATATCGCCGCGACGATGTACGGAGTCGGTCATCGACTCGATTCATCCCCCGAACTTCTGTTTCAACTTCGAGCCGTCGATCATCTGGAATTGATTGGCGCGGCGGTCTCAGCGGACAACTTGCAGAAGTCGCTCTCGTCGACAAACGACAATACACTCGCCGGCAACGATCTCGGAGAACTTTTTGGTATCGAGCTCGATGTCGCGGGAACGGTCGCTGAACCGACAACAACTAATGTTCCCAAGATTGTTAAACCCCGGAAATCAACCGCTACAAAAAGGACGGCGAAGAAAACCGCGTCTCCAGAAAAAAGCACTGACAGGGGTGCCATGATCGCAACCGAAGTCGACACGTCGGCTCCGACAAAACCGATTAGAAAGGCTGCTAAACGATCCAAGTCCGTGGCAAGTGCCAGTTCCGTCAGCAAAGCGGTTGCGACGAAAAAGACCAAGGCCAAACCATCGGCAAAGACCTTGGCAGCTCCAAAGCGAAAAGCCAAAAAAACGACATCGACCCAAACTAAGGCTGCTGCAGTTTCCGACCAGACCAGGAAAAAATCGCCGCCGAAACATAAGCCGAAATAGGAAACGCCATGCTTTTTCACAGCGCCGACACGAAACCCCACCTCCCCTACGGGGGTGGTTAACGGGCCTTTGCCCTATTGTGCTGTCCAGACGTAAAATTCAGGTTGCGTGCCACTGCATCGGAGTCTTCTCCGACGCAGTGTCTTCTCCCATTTTCGTCGTGTCAAATATGTTGTCCAAACTTAATGTTGGGGTCGTGTGCCACAGCATCGGAGTCTTCCGGTTTGAAACTTGACTCAATGAGCACGTTTCAGGATCTCCGCAAAAGTCGCCTTCTCGCTCCGCGAGAAGAAAGCCGAATTGCTATTGACCTTGTGAACTATCGGGGCTCTCAAGTTTCATCTGAGGACCGCTGCAATTCGGCTATCGTCTCGGCGGAGCGATACGGCCACTTTGGTCTGAGGCAAAGCCTCGCTGGAGTCTTCTCCGACGCAGTGTCTTCCCCGATTTTCGAGCCAATCGATGAGCACTGGGTGACCGAAGACGGTCATCCAGTGGCACCTGAATATTGAGATTGGACAATGCCCTGGGATTTTTCTTGCGATTTCGCTTGGAGCGGATCAATGATCAGTGCAGTATGCAAGACTCATAAAGAAAGCGACTTCCATGACAGCCCGAAGAATGACACAAAAAGTCTCGACAATTGACAAAGGGACAGAACCGCTCGAAGAGATTTCGATGAAGTCTGCCATCGAACAATTGGTCGGTGGCCCCATTGAATCGTGTTCGGATTATGCCAGGTCGGTTGTCGGGAGACCGGTATTAGAACGCGAACCGAACGAGACAGCCCTTGAAATGTTGAACCGTTTGAATCGGGGACAAGGGGTCGTCCACCCGTTTGTCCATGCGGTGCATAATGCCTATCAGTCTCACCGACCCCTGGTCCTGTCGCCGGATATGTTCTGGTTACTGATCACTCAGGGACTTGCCCGACATATCAACAACAATCCGGAAGAGCTGCGTGAGAAATTTGTGAATTTTTCCGGGAAACAATGCATCGAAGTCCGGTTTGACGGTTTTATTAAAGGGGCGATTGAGAATTCTTGGGAAGAGGTGTTCGCGGAGTTTTCACAACAAATTCGACAACGAATCGGCGATGAGAATTATTCCACGATTGTCGCTGAGTTCTCCACGACAGGAAGAGTTGAAAAAGCGGCGTTCGAGATTGTTCTGATGGATTGCATGAAGAACTATTTTAAATTCCTTCTCCACAGCCTATGCGGAATCCCAGAGGTCGTGCTTGAAGGGGAGCCTGATGACTGGAGTCGGCTGAGAGACAAAACCATGGCCCTCGGTGGAAAATTCCATTTGAATTGGTGGATCGACAAGGTGGTTCCGATCCTCGATCAGATCGCGGAAAACGCTGCGGGCAAGGAGAGTCCCGAGTTGTGGGAGAATATTTACAAAGACGTCAGCCTGGGGAGTGGCACTCCGCTGATCAGTGGGTGGATCGCCAAGTTCTTCCCATATCTCGGAAGGGAAGGTCCCGGAAGCCGCAATCCCATGCTTGATGACTCGATCAAACCAAAGAAAGAACCGCCTCAGGTGTACGGAAGCGGACCGCGCCGGACTCCCTATCACCGGACTGCGTATCAAGAGCAGGCGAAATCCGGCATCAGCGTCGACAGTCTGCCGGGGAGTTTGAGTAGGGCCCCCTTCGTGTGGCAGCACCGCGACCAAACATACCAGATGGAATTTCTGGCGGGCTTTACGGGGTTCACACAGAACGTGGAAACCTCCGAAATCCGCCCAAAGATCGGCTGGGCCGTCAGAGAAGTCACAAGCAGAAAGTGATCGTGCCTCAAAGTGCCACTGAAAACACGGATTCGAGTCTTGCCCTGTACCCAAGTATCAGGGCTTTGCCAAACAGTACGTGGCTTTCGCACCTGTCTTGAACACCGATAAGCGAGTAATCCTGACCGGACACGACATCTTTCCGCAGGAGCTGACCGACCTGACACAAGGACTAAGTTGATCCTGGCGCGGACTTTGTCCGCAACCGGATCAAGAGAAGTGTCCGGAACACGAAAAATTCAGTCGAGGAGAGCCGGGTGGCCGGCACAGCCGGTTGATGCCCGTCGGTTGATGGGTTCAAAATAGGGCAACCGTTCGCACGTTGACCAGGCGAGCCGGGATGCGTAAGCACTCGGATTCTTTCATGGAATCTCAATTGCAAATTGAAAAACGAAGAGTCGGAGTGCGTCAGCCCTCCGACTCTTTTCTTCCACAGACTCTTCGCACACTGCAAAGACATCAAACGCGCTGTCTTACCTTGTACTTCCTGGCCACCATCAATCCGAACATCCCAATGCCGAGTGTAAAAAGTGTCGACGGTTCGGGGACAGTCGATGTCACATCAATTTGAGCGTTGCCCGGCAGATCGAACGCGTATTGGAATCCCGCCGAATCGTTGACGCCGGTCGTCGGAAAAGCCGTAAACGTGATACTGATCGGGTTCAGTGGAGTTGTGAGAGATAGCTCAAAGCTGACAAACCCCAGCCCAATCGTCTGACCATGCGCTAATGTGATATCGGCATTGGCCGTCGCGTAGTTGTCTCCCGCGCTGATCGATTGGCCGCCGGTTCCGATTCCCAGACTGTTATCGGGGCCGTAAAGCGAATTCCCCGCGAAGATGTAAGGGGCGCTATTCGTGGAGGTGGAGACACCGCTGAACGTGATATCGGTACTCGCCGCAGTGATCTCGAAGGAAAAGCCCGCAATCAGAGCATCATCGGCAGAGGTCGTTCCGGTATTCGTCAGCGTCACATTCAGGCTGTTAGACGAAGAACCGGGATGTGCAACATTCGTCGTGATTCCAAAAATCAGACCCGCGTGGGCCGAACTTGACCCCATCGCGATCCAGGCCATGGCGCAGGCAAGGGTAATGGTTTTTAATGCATTGAAAAGCTGAAAACGGGTTTTGGTGATTGAACGATGCATTGGAGTTTATTCCTGATACGAAGTAATTGGGGAGAGGCAGATTAGTTCACAATCGTCTGTCGAAAACCGATTTCACCCGCGATCCGCCGCGAGTGAATGACAAGTTCGCGTTAGCGTGCGGGGATCTAGTGCGTTGCCAGACTTCAGAATCAGGATTCTGTGCCACTGCATCGGAGTCTTCTCCGACGCAGTGTCTGCGCCTTTTTTCAAGGGAATCGAAGAGCACTGCGTGACCGAAGCCGGTCATGCAGTGGCACCCTCATCTGAAAGATTGACCAATCACGAGTCGCCAACGGAATCCGAGAGCGAACGC
>JBAXBD010000543.1:0-4624 GCA_037142165.1 Schlesneria sp.
CGTGCCCACACTCAAGGGCAAGGTATCGGTGGCTTTGAACAAGACCGCTGCTGATGCCTCGAATCCTGATCATTGATGACGAACCTGCGATCTGCTGGAGCCTCAAAGAACGGCTTACAGATCAAGGGCACGATGTCCAGATCGCGGCATCGGTCGAACGTGCTGACAAGATTCTCAACAAGTTTGTTCCCGAAGTGATCGTGCTCGATATCCGCTTGCCCGGACAAGATGGCCTTTCTGCCATCCCCGGTTTCCGACAGCGATTACCTGCAACCCCGATTATCGTCATGACCGCATTTGGGGACCTGCAGACGGTCGTGGACGCGATCAGTCGCGGTGCTTTTGAGTACCTGGTGAAACCGTTTGAATTGCCCGAATTTCTGTCGGTGATCTCCCGTGCCATCCAGGCACTCTCGAAGGAAACAACAGATCTCTCCCAGGCTGCCGAAGCCAATCAATTAATTGGCCGCGGGCCTGCCATGCAGGGGATCTTCAAACAAATTGCGTTAATGGCACCCACGGAATTCCCCATTTTGATCACCGGCGAAACTGGGACAGGAAAAGAGCTCGTCGCCGAAGCGATCCATCGGCATAGCAATCGCCGAACCGGTCCGTTCGTGAGAGTCAGTCTGGCAAGTCTCAATCCATCCGTCATCGAAAGTGAGTTATTCGGACATGGAAAGGGGGCGTTCACAGGAGCCACCGAAGATCGTCTGGGACTGTTCGAACTGGCTGAAAACGGGACGATCTTCCTCGACGAAATCGGAGAGACGCCGCCGGCGATTCAAGTGAAACTGTTACGTGTTCTCGAATCTCATTCGCTCACTCGCGTCGGAACCAATACCGAGCGAACAACAAACGCCAGGTTGCTCGCCGCTACGAACCGCGATTTGAGGACCATGATCGCCGAACACATTTTTCGAGAAGATCTGTATCATCGCCTGAAAGTCTTTTCGATCGAACTTCCCCCGTTAAGATCTCACCGCGAGGATCTCAGGCCCCTGGTGGAATACTTCATTGGACGGCACTTGAATTCAATGAAGCCAAAAATCACCGACGAATTCTGGGCAGAAGTTGAAAAAAGAAACTGGCCGGGCAATATCCGCGAGTTACGAAATGCGATCGATCACGCGGTCGTTCTTGCGCGTGGCGGACCGTTGTTCGCCGAACATCTTCCTCCATTGCCCGTTGTGATCCCCCCCCGAGAGGAATCTACTGAAGATCTTCAACGTGCGATTGCCGTGTGGGTTCATCGGCAACTTGACGAATCTCAAACGGACAGCGTGAACGATCTTTACCGACGTTATTCAATTGTTGCCGACGCGGCATTGTTGAATGAGGTCCTGAATCATACTCAACAAAACCGCAGCGCCGCAGCCAAGCTTCTCGGACTCGACCGAGCAACTCTACGAACGAAGTTGGGGGCAACAACTTCAGATTGAAATCTGCCAAACCAAAGAGCACTGCTTGACCGAGGACGGTCAAGCAGTGGCACGTCGTACTCCGAGGGACTTTATTGCTGTGTCAAACTTCGAAACTCAGTTCTTGTGCCACTGCTTCGTAGTCCTCGGAGAAGCAGTGTCTTCTGTTTCGGTTGGTTAAAGAGCACTGCTTGACCGAGGACGGTCAAGCAGTGGCACAATCATTCAGAAATTCAATGGCACACTAATAGCCGAAATCGGCGGTAATCTCCCCACCAGCGCGAGTTCCCATCGTCTGAATGTTATTTGCTGAACCACCGTCACTGGTCACAGAATGCAGAAACCGCACGGAGCCATCGACGAACGCGGCATTGATCCCACCCGTGTGCATGCTGGAAAAATCACCCAGTCCTCCAGTGGGATCATTGATGGCATTGATCCAGTGGGCATGTCCCAACACGTGAAATGACGATGCTTCATCGAGTGGAGCCGCGCGATTACTCGTTCCCGCTCGTAAACGACCTGTATTTGGTGCGCCAATCCACGTCCCATTCGCTCTTGCCCACGCTCGTTCCGCCACGAGGATCGTATTTGAGGTTCCATCTAATACTTCGGCAAAGCGGACACTGCTGTTACGAAAGAGCATTCCGTTACCTGGATTCACATTGTCGTCAACACTCGACGACTCGTTTCCAACGCAGCCGACGTAACTGCTGGGACCCGTTTGGACGAGTTTCCCCGTCGCGGCATTTGTTATCGTGAAGGTCCCGTTGGGGACAATATCTGACGCACAGAGGAACGTTGGGAGTCTCGTTGCAATAGGGGCCGAGTTCAAAGGATGTTCAATCGGCAAACTGAAATCGATAATGCCGAAGAGCGGAAATTGATCCATTTGAGGAAGAATCATCGCACCCCAACCCCAGCCTGGAGTCGTCGCTGTTGTGTCAGAACTGGCGACGTATCCGGGCGGAAATCGACCGTATATGTCGCAGTAGTTTTGCAGTGCCAGACCGATTTGCCTGAGATTGTTCTTGCATTGAGTTCGACGGGCCGTGTCGCGTGCCTGCTGAATTGTCGGCAGAATCAATGCCACCAGTACGGCAATGACAGCAATGACGACCATCAATTCGATCAGTGTAAAGCCCTTACGTGCCTGTTTTGAATAGACATCAATTCGATTCACAGGAGACCCCAACAAAGTCAAAAGACGTGGCGAAATTGTCTATGCCTTACTTGAGACATTACGACTTAAGTGATGGAAATGCAACGGAGGCCGAATTTTTACCGTCTCGAATCATCCGACGGATCGACTCAATTCTCTGCCGTCGTCTTTCGCTTCGCCATCGGGACTCGCTGAAAGCGACCCTTCCGGCTGGGGCCGGGCTCATTCAGTTCCATCAGGGCGTACGTGATTTCGTCCAGGTCACTCAATGGACGATCGGCAAGATAGCGATAGCGCAGCTTCTGCTGCTTATCGAAGATCAGAACCCCGTGTGTGATCGCAGGCTCGTTTTCCGTCGCGGACGAGGATTCGCATTTAGCCAGATCGAAACCGTCGGGGACCTCATGAAATGTGAAATGATCCTTTTTTCGAACACCCAGAGCCTTCAGTTCCCGCTGCTGAAACGGAGTCGCACTCATGCATTTGATCGTGGCATCAAGGTTCTTCAACGGGTCAGAACGTTTCCAAAGGCGAACAAGTCCGTCGGCACAGTGGGGGCATCCCATTCCACTGATGAACACCAGCACGTTGTTCTTACCGGGTTCTTGATCCAGTCCGTCAATTTTCATTCGTTCCGCTTCAGCGACCCGTTCCAACAGATAAAGATCGGGATATTGAGCTCGCGAAGATCCTACGATGTTGAGGTCTTTCATCATCCCTTGATCCTCGTGGTCAAGAATGTGGCAATGCACGACGGATCGCCCGCAATAGTCGTTGGGAATAAAGTGGATCGGAGTCACAATCTCGCGGCTGATGGCCAGCGTGTCCTTCCAGACCCCCAGCGAGGGAACGTAAAACGGATTCACGTGCATGTGAAACGGATGTTTGACAGACTCCGCGACACCCGGCAGAAATTCCTTAACGCCAAGGTTCCAGATCTGAGGGGTATCGATCTTGATCGTGATACTATCAGCCGTTCCAGACTCGGCGTAGGGCTTTCCCACATGGCGGGGAACGGTCGAAACCCCGAATCGTTCCTTATCCGCAAAGGTGAAATTCAGGTCCAGAGTTTCCGCACCCGTCACGTCGGGAGTCGGACGCTTGAGCTTCGCCATCTGTGCGACAGGAGGCAGGCTCATCGAAGTCGCTAGTTGCCCCTGAACCAGAAGCTTCGCCACAGGAGTCGCATTCTTGACCGGACCGAGATGAGTTCGCACCAGACGCTTTGCTTCGGATGGTAGCAGCCAGTACTCCCCATCCGTCGCCTGATCAGTCACTCTCACAAGAACGTCACTGCGATACCCTGGATAAAGTTCATTATGGATTTTCTTTTTCAGATGCCCCGTTGGAATTCCATCTGTCGCAATCTCATAGGTCTCAATTGCATTGGTAATCGCCGGGACATCAATCGCCGTGTCCTTCAAATCGCTGGCGCGATACCAGGCAAGGTTCAATGCCGATTCTCGGCCGGCGTGAATCAGCCGCCAGCGTTCGATCTGACCTCGTTGAATCTCGATGGTCGGTGCATTCTGGCCGTTAACCGCGAGGACTTCCGCCGATTCCGGCTTATTGCTGGGGATTCCCTCGGTGATCCGGCCAACGTTCTTTTCGGCCGGCGCGTTTTTGCGATCATTCACATCGGCAGGGTCAACGATCCATCGGGTTGCCTGACCGCCGTCCTGGCCACCGACTTTCGTGAAGACCAACTGCTGCAGCAGAAAAACGCGTCCGTATTCAACGTCTTTTGTACCGTCCGTTGGATGCTTGATCCGGTTGGCAGCCTGGATCTCTTTCATTTTTTCGAGATCGTTTGATGCCGGGTCGGAGTCTCCCAGAACGATTAAAGCGCCAGCCAGGCCATTTGCGAGTTGATAGGCCGCAGACCCATGTTCGTGTGCGTGATACCAGAATGTTCCCGCCACGTGATTTTGAGGAAGCTCGTAATCCAGAAATAATTCATTCGGCTTGTCTCCCGTGGCCGGGGGCAAATCGAGAAAGGCATTATCGTGACCACCGCCAGGACTGACATGCAATCCGTGCG
>JBAXBD010000544.1:0-4623 GCA_037142165.1 Schlesneria sp.
CCTGACGACGGTGGCTTTTGTGGTGACGGCGTTCGCTCTGGGTTGGATATCGGCTCGGTTGAAGACGACATTGGCCGCAAAGATCGCCGAAGGCCTCGCCATCCTCGACCGGATGAAGACGGCGGCGAGATCGTACCAGCCCGACCTGGTATCGTCAGGCCAGACGGGACCCTACGACCGTTCCCCAAATCCCGTGCCGAACAATTCGCCGATCGCCGAAACGAGCGAGCCAAAGAACACGCTGCCGCCCGTGAGGAACATCTGAAAGCGCGAGCAGCTCGGGGGACTGCGGTTTTGGATTTCTTCGGCGGGCTGTTTTCGCCGGTGTTTTCGTGGTGGAGGTTCATGGGCCAGATCCCTCATTTGATATGGGGGTTTTTCGCTTTGTGCTGTGTGATGGTCTTGCTGCTGTGTGCGGCGATCGTGCTGCAGTTTTTGAAGTGGGTGGGGTGGTTGTTTAAGTCGAAGGATTGATTTGTCTTCGCGCTTTGTGCCACTGCTCGCCCGTCTGCGGGAGAGCAGTGCTCTCGAACCTGGAAGAACGAAAAGCACTGCTTGAAAGAAGACTTTCAAGCAGTGGCACAAAACAAAACGAAAGGACTCGAGTTGTCAGCCATCCAAACAATTAACCAGACCGTTCGAGACATCCTCATTGCGACCGGCACGCTGATCGTGCTGGGGCTGATGGGGATCACCAAGCCCGTTGCGCCTGCCGCTCCGGTCCATGTCACGCTGATCGGCGAAGCGGCCGTTCCAGATGTCCAGGCCACTGTTTATACGGCTCCCTGGTGCCTGCCCTGCAAAAAGTACATCGGAGGTACCAAACTGCATAACGCCGGGTTACTGGATTTGATGCCTGCCGACGGTTGGGTTTTGAAGAACAGCACGGACAGCGACGCCGCGACTGCTCATGTGATCATCGACAGGACCGGCGACGAAAAGCAGTTTGACAAACTGAAAATTGAATCTCTGCCCTGCACGATCATCCGCAAGTCGGGTAAGGAAGTGACTCGGTTTTATGGCTCGGTTCGCTCGGAAACCTTGGCGAAACTCTACAACGAAGTTGGCGAGGGGAAACGATGATCGACGGTGATTTCGGTGACCTCTGCTTGACTGTCCTTTTCTGGGTGATGGCGGTAGCGGGTGTCGTGATGACTTTGCGAGAAGTGTGTCATTTGATTTCTTGAGAAAGCAGGTGCCGAAAAGCCACGGAGAAGTTGAGGTCTGGCGAATTCACTCCTACGCCCGATCTGTAATCCCTGCCTCTCCGTGGCTCTTCGGTTCCTGTGGTGTGACATGATTCAAATCCTTTTGGCATGGAAGGCCCATTTGATGTGGAAACTATTCGCCGCGTTTGTGTTGAAGCCTTGTTCCTATAACGCGTTGCCGATCGCGTTGTATGTCATCAAGCATTTATCAGCTGTGCACCGTCAGGAGCTGAGTCAGGCGTTGGCAGTGTTGAAGGAAGTGGAAACGATCGGGGACACGCTGGCTGTCGCGACTCACAACCTCGACAACGCTCAGTCGGTGGGCGTGGCTAAGGACGGGACGAAGTCTTGATTTGTGCCACTGCTACAGGGTCTTCCCTGAAGCAGTGATATTGATTCGTTCGAACTGTTACCAGAAGAGCACTGCTCTCCCGAAGACGGGCGAGCAGTGGCACAAGAGGAAACCATGCGTGATGCGGCGGCAATTGTTCGGGCTCGGTTACGGGGAATCATTGGATTGCCTGCGGTGATCACGCGCGGACAAACCCAATGCGGCTGTACCGTGACGATGGGGCGGTCCAATGCGATTGCGACTTCCGTGAATGAATTCAAGATTGAGGCGGATGCTCAGGAGATTCTGATTCAGGCGAGCGACTACAAACCGACGGGGATTGTGACCGACCCGCAAGATAATGATCGGATTACGGTGACTTTGCCCGATCAATCCGTTGCGGCTTTCGATGTGCGGCCGCCTAGTCCGGGTGAGCAGTGTTTTAATGCCAATGCGTTCGGGACGGAATTACGGGTGCACTGTCGCGGAGTGGATGGGGTGCCGAAGTCGATTTGATGTAGCGGAGGCTTCCAGCCTCCGTAGAAAGGATCGGAGGCTAGAAGCCTCCGCTACTGAAGATGGCTGGATACCTGACAACTGTTGCTGATCAAGTCCTGGCGGATTTCAACGGGGCTTTTACCCTTGGCCGAATTTCGTTGCCGATTGTCGCTTCGCGTCGATTGGCTCCTGACTTTAAGGCTCGTGAGTTGGCGATCGGGACTAATCGGGTGTTGATTTCGCCGATCAGCTTGAAGACCAAACGGAATTCCAAGTCGACGATTAACGTACGGACATTAATTGATATTGGTGTCGTGTCACGCGTTGCCGACGGTGAACCTGCCAGCACTGATCCGGTGCAAGAATTGTTCGAAGATCTTTCGCTTTATCACTTCAACTTTGGGCTGGGGTCGAATGGGGCTCTTGGTGTGTGGGTGGAAAACGAAATACTTCAGTTTGGAGATCCGGCTGTTGTGAAGTCGGACGGGGTGATGTTCGCGCTGTGGACGGCGACGTTTGAGGCGACGGTGGAACGATTGACGAGTCATAATTGAGGAAAAGAATTTCAACCACGAACGACACGAAGAGCACGAAGCAAGAAATGAAAAGCCTTTAGTCTTCCCTTCGTGCTCTTCGTGTCCTTCGTGGTTAAAAGAATTTCGGAATTTCAAATGTCCAGCGATGTCAAAGTCTCGATCGACGAATCCGCGGTGATTAATGCCGTGACTGAGGACATGCTGGAAGTGTTTCGGCGGTTTGGTTCGAAGGTCCGGGCACGAGCCAGGGCGTCAATGATTCTGCAATCGACTCACCTTGTTTACGATCCGAAACACATTTTGAAGGCCAAAAGCAAAGGGTCGGGACCTTGGAGAGAAGTCTGGAACAACGATACGCCAAAGGGCGAGCCGCCTCGGTCAAGAACGGGGTTCATCAAGCATTACATCAATGCGGTTTTCGACGGTCAGGACGGGGTGGTGATTGGTCCGGAAGCACTTGCCCGACATTCGACCGAGTGTCTGGCTCGGTTGGAGTTCGGCGATCACCCGTTTATGGCTCCGGCGTTCAATTCGGTGGTGGAAACAATCCCAGAAATCTGGGCTGATGTGTTGGGGTGAGGTTTTTGTGATTTGTGCCACTGTTTGAAAGTCTTCTTTCAAGCAGTGCTCTTCGGATAGGACAAGAGCACTGCTCTCCCGAAGACGGGCGAGCAGTGGCACAAGAGGGAGAGACGATGGCGATTCAGGGACCTCGGATATTGCAGAACACGGTGTCGTCTGGGACGGGGCCGTTTGCTTTGCTAACGCCTACGCCTCCGACGTTTCAGGCGTTTCGCGATGTGTTCCCTGATGGGACTGTGACGACGGTGCTGGTGTTGGATCAGACGAATGCTGTTTGGTCCGAGTTGCTGGTGAAACTGACCTACGGAACGCCTGACACTTTGACTGTGCTGGCGGTGATCAGTAGCAGCAACGGCGGCTCGGCGGTGTCATTCACGACGGCCAACAAGATGGTCATTCAGTGTATGCCATCCTACGGCAGCCAGGCCGTTGATCGAATGAAGCAGGCTGTCAGGGCCGTGTCACTGACGAACCTCGCGCTGAGTAGCGTTGTCGCGGGGTTGGTTGTTGACGGGGTGACTCTATCAGCCGGTCATAGACTTGGATTGTTTGGCCAGACGACTGCAACCGAACGAGGAATCTGGGTTGTCCCCGCCAGCGGCTCGGCAGCCAGGTCCCTGGACTTTAACGCTGGCGATGTGGTGAGCGCGGCAGTGATACCTTGCCTGGGTGGTACAGTTCACGCCGCTCAGGTCTTTATGTGTACCAGTGCGGCCGGGTCGGACATTGTTGGTACTTCGTCGCTGACTTTTGCAATTGGCGTTGGACAGGCTGGTGCCACTGGTGCGACCGGTCCAGCGAACTCGCTGGCGATCGGGACGGTGACAACGCTCTCGGCCGGGGCGTCGGCCACTGCGACGATTACCGGCACGGCACCGACTCAGACTTTGAATCTTGGTCTTCCTGCAGGCCCGACCGGTGCGACGGGAGCCGGTACCGGGTCGGTCAACGGGATTGTGAAGGGTGACGGAGCGGGGGCGATCAATCTGGCGGTTGCGGGGACGGACTACGTCGCAGCAGGTACCGCGACGGTTTTCACCAAGCAACAAAACTTCGGGACTCAAACGCTGACGGATGGATCAGCGATCGCTTGGAATCTGGCGACTCAGCAAGTGGCGCGAGTGACACTTGGCGGGAATCGTCAGCTTTCGAATCCGAGCAACCTGGTTGATGGAGGAACCTACATTCTGATCGTTAAGCAGGATGGGGCCGGCAGCCGGACGTTGACGTATGGGACTCAATACAAGTGGGCGGGGGCATCTCCGCCGACACTTAGCACGGGTGCGAATGCGGTGGATATTCTGACGTTTGTCAGTGATGGGACTTATCTATACGGGGTGGCTCAGAAGGCGTTTGGTTGATGTTTACCTTTCCGGCTGGCAATTGGGGCGGATCGATCGGCTACTCACCAGGTAGCAGGGTCTACGGCCCTGGTGCGTACACGTTCACCGTGCCGGTTGGCGTGTAC
>JBAXBD010000545.1:0-4623 GCA_037142165.1 Schlesneria sp.
TAATCGTCTTTATCCAAGGTAAGAGCCGTATGCAGTAGTCCTGCACGTACGGATCTGTGCGGGGGGCGGCCAGCAATGGCCGTCCCTACCGCGATGCTTTTTCCGGGTTTTCGTGGATTAAACGGGCGCATTGCCTACCAAAGCGTTGAAAGAATTAAAGGAATTAGCGTTTTTTTATGCCCACACTGAGAACGTTCGCAGTGTTGCACGTCTGAAACTGGAAAGAATTGAGTTGCTTTGCCACATCTGTGGCCTAAGCGAAAGTGGGCAACTCATGGGTTGCGCGGGTTCCACGCCCGTTGCCAGCACTCGGTTTTAGAATGCGAACAAAGTTCGCGTCAATCGCCTCTTTTCAGCGATCAAAGAAATCCCGCATCGACGCATCCGCTGCTATACGGTTGGCAAAAGTTCCCGAGTTTGTTTGGGGATGTGATAGCGGTGTTGACCGATCCGGCTGCGGGTTGCGTCGACCGTTTGAGGGCGTCCGGCGACGTTCCACAACACCATTGTCTTTGCGAATTACTTGTTGGTTATTCTTCAGATGAGCCGAACAAATGTCGGTATCGAGCAGGAAACTCATTCGAGAATCTCCACCCTGTTGCCCTTGCGCTGATGGCGATTCCATTCCAGGTAACGGTCCAGTTCCTCGGCGTCATCGGCCCAAGCCCCCGCCGCTCGATGCAGTGCCGTGAGCGCTTCCGCGCTGGTCGGTGAAGTGGCTGGCAACACTGGTTCGACTGAGACCGACACTTCTTGTCCGTCAGAAAATCCCGCCTCTTGTTCCAATTCGATCGTCCGCCCGTGTATCACGCCCTTGAGAGCTATTTTCACCGCACACCCACCTTTCGCCTCAAAAAAAGCACTGCGGTCACACCGCTTTGGTAAAAATTAACGCGTCCCGATCGGGTAAGTCAATCATAATTATTGTCGTGAAAATACGTTACGTCGATTTTCGCTAATTCACTGGAAGCGTAACGATCATCGCATCCTTCGTTACCAAATTCGAAAGTGCATTGTCCCCGGCACTGTGAATCGCATTGCGACGGAAGTGTGAGTCTTTGTTCTTCGATATGATCCTGTTACGTTGACGAAGTTCTTCAACGCCTACTCATGACGCAACGCTTCAATCGGGTCCATATGGGCAGCGCGGCGCGCCGGATAGACTCCGAATAACAATCCCACGCCGAGGGAAATCCCCAGCGAAAGAAAGATCGACCAGGGGGCGATCCGCGGTTCGAGCGTATGGACAATTGGAGGCATGACATCGGGTGAGATCGTCATTAGCACCCACCGCGCGGCTCGAAATAATGGTCCACACATCAAACCAAGACCAACTCCGGACAAGCCCCCCACACCCGAAAGCACAATTGTTTCGGCAAGGAATTGCCGAATAATGTCACTACGCTTTGCACCCAATGCCCTGCGAATTCCGATTTCGCGAGTTCGCTCGGTCACCGTGGCCAGCATGATATTCATGATTCCGATGCCACCCACGACGAGTGAGATCCCCGCGATCACCACGAGCAACAGGTTGAACATCGCACGCGTCTGCTCGGCTTGTCTTAAAAGTTCTTTGGGAATCACGACGGCGTAGTCTTCGTTCTTATGGAACTTCTTAAGCAGCGATTCCACAATCGAAGCGGTCTCGTCGACATCGTCAATACTTCTGACCGAAAGAGTAATCTGGCTGAGTTCGACGATCTCACCTTCCAGACCACCGGGCATGCGCCTCATTTCAAAATCGCCCACGCGGCGGCGAAGTGTGCTCAACGGGATATAAGCGTCCATGTTGTATTCGCGCGCTTCGAGGCTGCCGCCGATAGACGCCGATGCCGTGCGCGGCTTTGTCTGTCCGATCACTTTGTAGACCGTACTTCCCGAGACGCCGTGCGGTACCCACACCGTTTGGCCGATGGGGTCTTCGTAGGGAAATAATCGTTGCGCCGTCTCGTCGGCCAGGACAATCACACTCTCGCCGTCATCAGTACGACCGAACCACCTGCCCCGAGCGATTTCGAGCTGAATCAATTCTTGATATTCTTCGGTGCACCCCACGAGATGGGCGTCGGACGTTCGGCCTTTGACTCGCAGTTGCCGGCTGAGTTCTCTCATGGGAACTGCAATTTTGATGCTGGGAATGTTGCTCAAGAAGCGGTCGTGGTCTGACCTTAACAGGCCATAAGTCTTGACCCGTGCATTATCATTGTTGGTATTCGACGCGGTGCTCGCTTTGACCGTTCGAACGATAATGTTGGTCGCGCCCAGATCTTTGATTTGTTGCTGAACTTGATAACCAACGCCCTCACCCATGGCGACCAGCCAGATTACGGTCGTCGTACCAATCAAGATTCCCATGGCAGCCAGGCCCGCACGAAGCTTGTGCAACAGCAGGCTTTGAAAGCTCAATCGAAGCGAATGAAGAAGTGTGCCGTTCATAGGGGCTGGTTTACCAAATTTCAAAGCAACACATCATAGACAATCAAATCGTCAATGACCAGATGTTTTTGCCACTTTCGCTTGTGGCGAGGACGGAATCGACTTCGCAGATTCAGTCTTTTTTGCTTCCGTACCCCGATCGCTCTTCATCGGTTTCAATGCGTCGATCTGTGCTTCTTTGACGTAAGCGCGGGGGTTGAGCACGACTTCGTCTCCTTCCATCAGCCCACCGTTGACGACGATGAACTGATCGTTACTGTCGCCCGGATCGATTCTGCGCCGTTGAGTCCCGTCGGTGGTTCTCACCCAGCAAAAGAAGTCTCCTGCTTGTTCTACGACGGCTGCCACAGGAACTGTCAGAACATCGTCATGACGAGCGAGACAGACTTCGACGGAAGCACTCATACCGGGTTTAAGGCCCTGCTGTGATGCGAGTTTGACGATCGTCTCATATTTCACCTGATTCCCGTTCCACCACCCAGCGGGTCGAGTGACGGAGGCAATCGAAAGGATCTCGCCATCGACGAACTCGTCCTGCAATTTCACGCGTGCTGGCATTCCTGGCTTTGCGCGATCGACGTAGGCCTCGTGGATGCCGAGTTTAACCTGCATCTGGTCCAGGTCCGGAATGACAAGCAAAACTTGATCCTCACGAACAACCGCACCTTCTTCAATATTTGGCTGATTTTTCCATTGTTCGGTCGTGGGATAGATCACCATTCCACTCGTTTCCGCGACGATCAGACAGCGTTTGACCTGCTCTTCTTCGCGATCCAGGCGATCCTTTTCCAGATTGAGCGCCGCCTTGTCAGAATTCATCTTCGCCTCTTTGGCTCGCAGGATCCCTCCAAGTTCCTCAATTTTCTTTACCTTTGTGTAACGTTCCAAAACGTCGAGTTTCGTATCCAGGATATCCAGCTCCATCTTCTTCTGCTCAGACGCTTCTTCGTCCACTTCCAGTTGCAGTTGATTGAAATATCCCTTGCGGACCATCCGGCGAGAATACTCGGCCTGATCCTTTGATGCCGCCAATTGCGAGGTAGCGACTTTGATGTCCTTCTCCAGAGTCTGCTTATCCGTACGATAGGTCCCTTCGAGAAATTCCTGGACATTGATTTTCGCAACAGCGACGTCACTTTCTGACTGAGCATACAAGGCCAGCGCATTCTGATATTTGATTCGTTGTGCGTTGATGTTGTCGTCGATCGTTTTGGTATCGAGTCGCACCAGTTCGTCTCCGGGTTTGACCTGGGTACCGGGCTTGATGATCCAGAGCACAGTGCTTCCCCCTCGGACACGGCATTTAATTTCCTTGTTGCTTGAACTTTCCAGACTTCCCTCTTCGGTCACGGTCACCTGCAAATCGGCTCGAGCAACTTTATGCGTCAGTTTGGACGAGAGGGGCTGTGTCGACGAACCGCTGCGGAAATAGGTGAAAGCAACTCCAAGGATCGTTAAGAGAAACAGACCAATGACCGACAGCTTCAACCAACCTCGCATTTGCGATTCGCGGACCTGTCCACGGCTGACGGAAGAATTTGCCGCATCGGAAAAGGTTGCGGAATTGGTGTTTCGGTGAAGTTCCGTAGACATTAAGCAGCCCATCGACAGCAGTTCATGACATTAAAAAAAGCGGACGCTTTGGCAGAACCGCATAACACGTTGATTCTTCTGGAGTTAGCAAAAAGAACCGCGTCAGCATTGGATTTTCAGGAAGTCCAACCGAACGAAACTCTCCTGCGAGAGTGAGGTTCCACACGGCTTTTCGAATAAATCTGCATTTTTCTGCGAACAGCCTCACATGACATCGCTCTTCGCAGAACCCAGTATAGGTTACTTATCTGATTGAATGCCACGGTTTTCGTAGATTCGTGTCATTTGATGATTGTACTTGAACTTGTCAGGTGCCGGAGGCGTGTGCGGCAAAATTGTCATGTTCATTCTTTTTGAAAATCGGTCCGATCACACCACGCGTCTCATTTGAACGGCGTCATGATTCGATCTGCCACAGGCTGCCTGGAAATATCGAATTTCAAATCTCGTCCGGCTATTACACCGCCAACATGCGTAAGCTGAGAAGCGGCGAACGATTAGAAGTCGATGAAAGCGCCTTCGCGTGGACTCTCGCGCCGCGTCACGGCTAAGAAGGTGGGTGCCAGTCAACGCGCGTAACGGCACTTCCCCCAA
>JBAXBD010000546.1:0-4622 GCA_037142165.1 Schlesneria sp.
CGCATAAAATCTGCGCGCCGCACAAAGAAACAAAACGTTAGTAGTACGAATATGAATTAAGAGAAGTTAAAAGACTGCTTGCATGCTTTTAGTAAAAAAATGAGACATTAAAATATGAGCTAAAAAGCTCCTTGATCTTCAGTGTTTTGTTCGTGTAATTCGTGAGATTCGTGGTCAAAACTCTTTCTCTTAAATTGTCGTGCGGGCGATGCCCACACCGTGGAATTGACGTTCATTTTAAGCACTTGCCGGAGCCCGTGAATGAGGTCGCCAACGGTTGCCGTCGTTATGTCACGACTAAGGCGACTCGTGGTCCCTGACGAGCCGTGGTTGGCGGGATTGCGTGGCGCTTTACGAAGAATCGCCGTTGATCGATCAAATCTCGTTGTGGCTGACGGGACGGCGGGGACCGATTTTGTACGACATTGTGCTTTGCGATTGAACGTTGCTTGTCAGACCATTGAGGTTTCGATTGTCAACAATTCTCGCGGTGACGATGTCACCTTTCGGCGGCAAGATGTCGCCGCGACGGGGGCCGTTCCGAATGTCTCTCAATCTGGCGGTGACGATATCCCGCCTCGTGATCGGGCGTTGATCGACGCGGCGGATACTGTTTATGTCCTTCAATTGAGGCCAGCAGGAAATCTGCATCGACTGCTCAAGGAACGGATCGAGCAACAGCGCGGCGGCATTGTTCTTGTCGATCTTCCCGGCTTGCAGCCCGATTCAATCAAGGATGAACTTCTCGAAGCCGGTGCTGAGATCTGGCGACCGACGACGGAAGAATGTCGGCCAATTGAATCCGTTTCGCCGACCGACCGGGAACCTGGCAACAAGTATTCGTCGATTCATCCTCATGTTTACGAAATTGTTCCGTTTCCGTCCGCCGAGGGTTGGGAGTTCTTAGCCCACACAACGCGGGTGTGTCCCGGTCCGTGGCCTGGCGAATCTTTTGAGCAATATGCCGACAGCCTGGTTGAATCTCTGCCTGAGGCAGACCACTCAACGTTAAGTACCTTAAAGCGAATTGTGGGTGAAAAGCGATTGATTGCGTCGGGGAAAACGATTCGCGGTGGCTGCCCAACAGTCAGTTTCACCGCCTGTCCACTCGAAAAACTCCCTAAGCTTCATCGGTATCGCACACATCGCGTCCGTTGGGATTTTGAGCCGTACGGTCTCTGTTTAAGGCGTTCGTGGTTGCAGAGTCGCGGTGTTCGGCATGTTCGTTATGGTGACGAGGCCCTTTGGCAATCGCTGACCGAGGATGAGCGTCCGTTTTTTCAATTGGCAGTCGGAGAATCGGGGATTGATTGGACGATCGAACAAGAATGGCGAGCAGTCGGAGATGTCAGCCTGAAGGAACTGACGTCAGACGACGTGATCCTGTTCGTTCCGGACTTCGAATCAGCAAAGTCAATTGCGAGCGTAACCACATGGCCCATCACGCTGTGGCCAGGCAAACAGGGTTAGTACTGAAGTAAACCTTCTGGCCGGGATTCTGTGCCAGTGCTTCGGAGTCCTCGGAGAAGCAGTCGCTTCTCGTTCCTCCGGTTAAAGAGCACTGCTTGACCGAAGACGATCAAGCAGTGGCACTTAAATTCAGACGTCGAGTAAAACACGAGCCTTCATTTTGGTGCATCGGCTCTGATATTGCTCTGCCAACTGTTCCAACGATTTCCCGAAGAACGTCAAAAGCTTTCCGGGGAAACGATTGACTTTAGGAGACATCGCGTCTTATCCTATCGAGTGATATTATTCGGTATCTTTTTTGGGGTGAAAAACTTATGGCACGAACACCGCAAGACATTACTGACGCGGAGTTGGCGGTCATCAACCTGCTGTGGGAGCGAGGTCGAACGACTGTCCGCGATCTGACAGACACGCTCTACCCTGGAGGTACTGGCGCCCATTACGCCACCGTACAAAAACTCTTAGAACGGCTTGAACTGAAAAAGTTCGTCAAACGTGACCGCAAGCCCTGGCCACACATGTTCGAACCGAAGATTGATCGTGAAGAACTGATCGGTCGACGGTTGCAGGCGACTGCGGACAAGTTATGCGAAGGTTCGCTGGCTCCTTTGCTGTCTCATCTCGTTAAAGCCAAACTCAGCGAAGATCAACTTGGTTCACTTCGTGATTTGCTAGATGATCTGGATCGAGAAAAAGGTCGGTAATCAATTCGTCAGTCATGGGCCGGGAACAAGCGTTGTTCCCGGCCTTGTTTGTAATTCACATCGCTGACCTTCGGGCCGGAGGGCGCTGTGCTTTCGTACCTCGAGATCGCACTCATCAATGCGCTGTTGATCATCCCGCTCGCGCTGATCGCCGAGTCTGCCGGGCGAGTTTTTCGCCGTCCGGCGTTGACTCATTTTGTGTGGGTTTTGATTCTTATCAAGCTTGTGATGCCACCGGTCTGGCAGATCCCGTTGATCGATCGCGATTGGGTGGTCTCGACATCTCGACAGTTGCTCCCTCAGGTCGTCTTCGAAGTCGATCAGATCGAGCTTGGTTCCCGTCGCTCGCTTATCCAAGATGAGCTACAAAACTCGGCAAAATCGAAATCTCGACCGAGAACACTGGCAGAGATCGATAAGCGACTGAACGCTTCAAAAAGCTCAATGACAGCAATCGCTGCAAGCTGGATTCAAAGTGAGAACTTTCGCCAGATGGTGATGGCGGGCATACTGGTGATCTGGGCGATTGGTGCATTGTGTTGGTTCGTCATTCAAGGAATTCGTTGCGTCAGATTTCGCTGGTCCCTAAGACATGGAGACGCTGCGTGTCTTGAACTTCAGCGTTTCGCGGACCGACTGGCGCGTCGCATGGGTTTACCGTATTCACCAACGATCTGGTTGATGCCAGGTGTTATGTCCCCGATGCTGTGGGGTAGTGGTCAATCTCTGTATCTGATCTTTCCCGAACGGTTACTTGATCGGCTTGATGACAGTGCAACGGGGACGTTGCTGATGCACGAACTGGCTCATTATCGACGGCGTGACCATTGGGTCCGTGTGATCGAACTGCTGGCAACTGGGTTCTTCTGGTGGCATCCTGTCGTCTGGTGGGCACGTCGCGAAATTGAGTCGGTCGAGGAGGAATGTTGTGACGCGATGGTTGTTGCGGCCTCGCCGGAAGTTCCGAAACGTTACGCGCAAGCCATACTGGAAGTCGTCGATTTTATCGCAGAGCGCCCATTGCGAATGCCGGCGCTTGCCACAGGATTGGGTCAAGTCCCCTTTCTTCGCCAGCGTTTAACGTGGATCATGCGTGGTCCACGGCGTCAGGACTTTGGTTATTGCGGTCAAATTCTTTGCCTCTTACTGATTACTGACGTGTGCTTTGCCGCTTCAGCCGTCGTGGCTTGCCGCTCGCCCGTCACAGCCGCAGCCTGTTCATCAATGGAGGCAGCCGATAGATCAACCACAGGTCACGCCTGTTCCATTGGCGCCGGTTGCTCATGATTCAAAGCCACGCGGACTGCCTGAATCACTGTTTGCCGAACCGCCGATATCGGTCGAACATCTGAAAAAGCCATCGTCGTGGAACGGTTCAGAAGTCCGATCACAATCGATTGATGGACGATTTGTTGTCATTGGAAATCATGCGAACCAGTGTTTATTCGATATGGAAACAGGGCGTGAATTCAGTTTGAATCACTTCGCAGTTCAAGCGATGGCATTCGCTCAGGACACTCACGAATTTGCCACGATATGTGCAGAAGGCGTGATTTGTCTTTGGGATGCGGAAACGTGTCAGGCAACTCGTGACTGGCGAATACCAGGCGGTTCGGCGAAGTCGGTCGACATCTCGTCCGATGGGACCTGGATGGCGACGGGCGGTCGCGATGGAATCGTTCGGATCTGGAATCGGAATAGTGATCATCCGGTTCGCGAATTACCTCGCGAATTGGGACCTGTAAATTGCGTGCGGTTTTCGCCAAACGGAGACTTACTCGCCGTGGCGACGGGCGACTGGCTGACGCCTGAGTCAGGTCGGATCGCACTGGTCGAGTTCCACACCGGGGAAGAGCGTGTTTCCATGAATTGGAATTCTGCGGCAGCGGCGGTCGCCTTTCGGGCTGATGGTGAGTCATTGATCAGTGGCGACTGGCAGGGACGTGTTGCCCGTTGGAGCGTTGCGAGCGGGGAATTATTGGGTGTCAGCGATGGGCATAAAGATTTGATGGCGGCCGCGGAGTTTTCACCAAACGGATCACCCCTGACGGAAATTGAAATCCCGGACTTGCCTCCGGATGCGAAATGGGCAGAACCTGACATGCCCGCTCGCGCTCGTTGGTTCTTAAGCATCTGGGGATTGAAGCCAGCCACAAAGCCGACGAGTTCGCCTGGACGATGAAAAACAATCGGGTCACTGGAAGACCAATGACCCGTTGTTTTATTTAGCCCGCAGCCAGCGGGGCAGGCGGATCGGCAAGCCGAAACGGCTACATAGTGGATGCGAGAGAGTAGAAAATGCATTGATTCGGCTGCTCTTTATTTTCATCCTATCTACTTACTAGTTTCTCCAAGTCAACTTTCTCGTCGCTTCGACTGGCCGATCTCTTGGGACGTGGCCGATCTTACGTAATGATCGTGGATCGACAAATGAAAACAGTGCCGCAA
>JBAXBD010000547.1:0-4622 GCA_037142165.1 Schlesneria sp.
GTGCAAGAAGGTTGATCCCGGAAACGACCAGATTCCGACGAACGAGTTCTGGCGGCAGTTCGGTGCGATGTAACATTCCAGCAACCGCCAGGAGGTGTTCAGCCTGAATCAAAGTCACCTGACGGTTGGAACCGCGACGACCTTCGAATCGATGATCACCAGCGATTCCTCGTTCAGCGACAGCCTCGACCTCGTTGACGATCGAGATGTCTCCTAAACGTGCAGTGCGGAGTCCGATCCATTCGAGTCGGCCAACCTGTGGCAGGATATTCAGGAGAGATTCGAGAGTTTGCACGATAAGCACACCTGTAAAGGCTTCGGAGAACATTCATGAATAAACTATCATCGCATCAAGACGATTTCGCCGTCGTGCGTCGTCAGATTTCGAAATCGGGTCCTGTGCTACTACTGGGAAGTCTTCGGAGAAGCAGTCTCTTCGCCTTTACCGCTTTGATTGCGCGAAGAGCACTGTTTGGCCCAAGATGGTCAAGCAGTCGCACAAGAATTTCCCACTCGTCGAGAGTGTCTCTTTCGGTACCGCTGCTCAGGAGTCTGAGGAGAAGAAGACTCTACATCCCCCTGAACACTTCGAGATTTTCTCGTGATACGTTATTGTAGAAAAACCCTTCAGTAAAAGGACGGCAGGCCAGTCCCGGTATTGTCGGGGAGTCATCATAAAATAACGCTTTCGCCACTCAGATGTTTTTTTCCACGGATTGGTTGTCTTAATGCCTCGGATTCAGCAGCTTTCGACGAGTGTGATCAATAAGATTGCTGCGGGAGAAGTGATCGAACGGCCGGCGAGTGTGGTCAAAGAGCTGTTGGAAAACAGCGTCGACGCGCTGGCGACTCGGATTGAAGTCGATATCGTCGCCGGCGGAAGCGAGCTGATCCGGATCGTGGATGACGGCGAAGGAATTCATCCTGACGACCTGCTGTTGTCAGTCTCATCACACGCCACCAGCAAGATCCGCGATGCCGACGATCTGTTTGGTGTCCAGACAATGGGTTTTCGCGGCGAGGCACTTGCGTCGGTCGCCGAAGTCAGCCGACTGCGAATTCGATCGCGTCAGGCCGATCAGTCGCACGGGATGGAAATCAATGTCAATCTCGGTGACGTCGTCTTGCCCAAGGCATGTGGCTGCCCGCTGGGAACGCAAATTGAGATTCGGAACCTGTTCGAGAATACGCCAGTTCGTCGTAAGTTCCTGAAAACGATGTCGACCGAGTTCGGTCATATCAACGAGCAATTTACCCGTGTCGCCCTGGCGAACCCTCGCTTGCACATGGTCTTGCGACACAACGACAAGATCGTCGTTGAACTTCCTGCGTCTGACCGACCGCTTGACCGACTGAAGCTGTTTTTTGGCGGCGACGTTGCCGACGAACTGATTGCTGTCGAATCGAATCAGGCCGGTGTTCGTATGTGGGGCTACGTCGGGCACCCGAGCCGTTCGAAGTCGACACGTAAGCACCAGTATCTGTTTCTGAATGGTCGCTGGATCACCGATCGGTCCCTTCAGCACGCCTTGACCGAGGCATACCGGGGGCTGCTCATGGTCGGGCGTCAACCGGTCGCGTTTCTGTTTATTGAACTGCCGCCTGATCGAGTCGACGTCAATGTCCATCCCACCAAAGTGGAAGTCCGGTTTCAGGACAGTCAGCAACTGTTCCGACAGCTTCTTGCGATGATTCGATCGAAGTTCCTGTCGATGGATTTTCAAAGCGAACTACGCTTTCCCAATGCTGCTCCAGGGGCAGGGCAGGGGACGTTATCAGGGCTTGCACAGCCGACGCCGCGACCGATCGAGCAACAGCGAGAACTGACGGAACAGCTTTCGAACTGGATTAATCAGCGGATCGGAGACCAGAATCCCGGTCCGTTGGTGACGGGGGCATCCGCGCCGTCAGTTTTGCCACGAGCACCCTCGTCACAGCCCGCAGTTCCCGATTACAGGACGTTCGTCGAGCCTTGGCGGATTGGTCGCGATACTTCGGATGAGGAATTTCCCAAAAAGTCGTCGGTTTTGCCGTCAAAGATCAGCGATGACGATATTCCCTCGGCAACGGAAACGAGTGCTGAAACGTCGTCTCTCGTCGAGTTGCCTGGACCCCGTACGAATGGCGAAAGCGTCGCAGTTGCCGAAGTCTCATCGCCCGCCACATCAACGCTTCCAGCTTCTGCGAGCGCTCCAGCGTTGGGTTCATCAGTTCGAGCGATGCAGGTTCACGACTGCTATCTGATCGTCGAAACGTCCGAAGGTGTCACCGTTATCGACCAGCATGCATTGCACGAGCGAATCGTCTACGAGCACCTGCGTGCTCGCGTGCTGGCGGGGGCGGTGGAATCACAACGACTGCTGGTGCCGCAACAGATCGAAGTCACCCCGAAAGAGGCGGCCTTACTGCTGGAGCAAAGCGAATCACTGCAGAAAGCCGGACTGGGACTGGAAGACTTTGGAAACGGAACGGTGATCGTCACCGGCTATCCCGCCATGCTGCGCAAGATGGATCTGCAGGGACTGGTGCGCGATCTGATTGAAAAGCTTGAAGGAGGAGGGACCGTCGGAGTGCAATCGTCGGCGCGGCGCGATATTCTTGACGAACTATTGCACATGATGTCGTGTAAAGCAGCGGTCAAAGCGGGGCAGCGACTGTCCCAGGAAGAGATTGAAAGTCTGCTGCTGCAACGACATCTGGTCGATGACGCCCATCATTGTCCTCACGGACGGCCGACAGCCCTGTCACTCAGCCGGATGGAACTTGATCGACAATTTGGAAGATTGGGATAGGAACCCGTTTTCCGGGAATCCTCCAACCCGATCACATTTTATCAAAACCACGAACGGGAATTGCTCCTGACATGATATGCGTTTCGATCGCCCGAACTCGTCATCGTATGATGATTGCCGAGCATCAGGCTCTTGCCCAGCGGGGTGCCAAGCTGGTTGAACTGCGGATCGACTGGTTATCCAGTAATCCCGATATTCCCCGATTATTGAAGGATCGACCCACCCCTGTCATCATGACCTGTCGTCGTGCGGCGGACGGCGGAAAGTGGCATGGTACTGAAGAGGAACGACAGCGATTGTTGCGAACGGCGATCGTGTCGGGTGTCGAATATATCGATCTGGAAGACGACATTGCCAAATCGATCCCGAAATATGGCAAGACCAAACGGATCATCAGCCATCATGACTTCAATGGCACACCGGATCATCTGGAAGAGATCTGGGCCGAAATGGCGGAAATGAAGCCTGATATCATTAAGCTGGTAACACTGGCCAGTTCCCCCAGTGACTGCTTCCGGGTGCTGAGCCTCATCAGGAACGCCAGGATTCCGACGGTCGCCTTCTGCATGAGCGAATTCGGGGCATGGAGTCGGATTGTCTGTGCCAAACTTGGTGCACCCTTTACTTACGCCGCGTTCAGTCCTGACCGCCAGGTGGCACCCGGCCAATTGCCGTTTCAGGACATGCAGGAAATTTACGCGTACGATTCCATCAACGCCGATACAAAATTGTTCGGTGTCATTGGCGATCCCATTGGACATAGTCTCAGCCCGCTGCTGCATAACAAGATGATGCGGAAGATCGGCTTCAACGGCGTTTACGTGCCAATTCGCGTCACGGCGGATCAACTTCCTCGCGCATTGGAGGATCTGACAGAAATCGATTTCCGTGGCCTCAGTGCGACGATTCCTCACAAGGAAGCGGTGCTGGCGACGTATCCTCACTGCGAAGAGATCGTCAAGCAGATCGGTGCCGCCAACACATTGGTCCGCGATGACAAGAACGAATGGCAGACATTCAATACTGACTACGAAGCGGCGTTGGAGAGTGTGAAGCTGGGCCTGAAATCAGGTGAAACACTGGATGGTAAGCGAGTCCTGTTGCTGGGGGCCGGTGGTGCAGCCCGCGCCATCGGAATGGGAATTGTTCGAGCTGGCGGAGCATTAGCCATCTGCAGCCGAACATCCGCGCGAGCCAAGACTCTGTCCACCGAGATGGGGTGTCGACACGTTACCTGGGAGAACCGGGGAGCCGAATACGCCGACATCCTGATAAACTGCACGCCGGTGGGAATGTATCCGAACATGGATGAAACTCCCTATCAGGATCATTGGCTGCGCGAAGGAATGATCGTCTTCGACACGATCTATACCCCGGAAAACACTCTGCTGATTAAGCAGGCACAAGCCCGTGGCTGCACGGCGATTACCGGAGTCGAAATGTTTATCCGCCAAGCGGCGGCCCAGTTCGAACGGTTCACGGGGCAATCTGCCTCGTTGGACGAGTTGCGAGACACGTTGAGGCGAGGAATTTCGGCCGCAAGAGGATAGGCCAGCGATTATTCCGATGTTTGGGCCAACATGAATAAGTCCGGGGGCTCGTCGGTTGCTCCAAGCGGTGATGCCGAATTCCTTGACGAACTGAAAAAGCGATTCATTTCCGTAAGAATGTCGGCTGAGCGAATCGTCAACAGAAGTTTGATTCTTTTATATGAGACATCAGACTCGCCATCGTCGACAAATGGCAGACGCTGTGTGGGTTGCGTCAGTGCTCGACCAGGAGAATTTGATGCCTACTGACTACGATCCGATCGCCGAGCAATACCAGCGG
>JBAXBD010000548.1:0-4621 GCA_037142165.1 Schlesneria sp.
CCATGGAGATCAGTTCGTCCATGTCATTCGGCGTCGGAGGCCCTGAACGAGTAGGAATCCGCATCGACCGGCCAGCGGCGTGAACCAATCCGAATTCCGGATTGTTGATGATCTCGCGCTCCTGCGTTTCTTTCATCCCTTCGACGGTCTGGCGAATCTGCTCATTCAACTGATCGATGGGCTGGTTATAAATGTCCGAGACGCGGGTGTGAACATTCAGCACGGTTTGAACGACGCTCAGCGGATACTCGCGGGGGTCATCCTCGTAATCGACATGGCTTTCTGCGATGTTCGACTCCTCGTCGTGACCTGCAGAAAGATTGATCACTTCCTCGCCGTACTCGTTAGCATTGCTGCTTGCCTTCAACCGCTGATCGATGGCTCGTCGAAAGTCCTCCTGCAAGTTCGGAGCACCCTTGAGAAGGGCCTCAAACTGCGGGCGCGGAAGGGCGAGCAGCGTACAGGGAGTAATCGCCCGGACGGTTGCGGTACGGGGCTTCTCTTCAATCAGAGCGATCTCACCGAAATAGTCCCCGCCAGACAATAACCTCAATCGCAGGGTTTCTTGATTCGGGCCAAGCGTCGTACACTCCACTTTGCCGTCGGCAATAATGAAGAATTTGTCTCCCTTGTCCCCTTCTTTGACAATCGTCTCACCGCTTTCGAAGTGTTCTGTTGTAAAACGATTGGCAAGATCTGCGAGGAGACTGTCGTCGAGAGATCGCAGTAGCGAAATCCCCTTCAAGCTCTTAACGCTGATACTCGCGTTTCGGCCATCCAGATGGATCGCGACTTTTTCATCTGCCCGCACGACCACTCGTCTGCGATTGACTCGGTACGTTCCGCCAGGGACCTGGACCCAAGGGAGCAAATGGAGCAACCATCGTGGGGTCAGCCCTGTGATCTGCGGCGCGGTTTTTGTCGTCGTCGCAAGGTTGCGTGCTGCCTTGATCGTGACACTTCGACGGTCCGCAGTATCGTCCACTTCGGCTGTCGCCATGCCGCTAGACCCTTCCTAGAGCTATGAAAAAAAGCGGGAGAATCTGGAAAGAAGACGGGCGGCAAGAGTCCTGCGCCGATGGAGATTGACTAACGTCGTCAGAAATTCGGCCGCTTTCCTCAAGTCATCCAAACGAGGTGAGCTTTGGTCGCTTTCTGATACGGCTCGTTATGGTGATTTCTCCACGCGATCCAATATCGGGATGTACCAACGCGTGGTTGAATAATTCTTGAATTTCTTAAAGAACTGCCTTAACAAGCGTGCGCAAAAGTCGGAAGTTGCGGATCAGGGAAACTCTCGGCGTTTCGGCTTTTGATGGAGCCACAACCTGGTGAGATCGGAATGCGAACTCGTCTCGATCGAGACTTCGGCTCATGATAAAAGCCCTTTGATCACTTCGCCGTGAATATCTGTCAGGCGGAAGTCGCGGCCCTGGTAACGGTACGTCAACTTCGTGTGCTCGATACCCAGTAAATGAAGAATCGTGGCGTTGAGGTCATGGACGTGAACGGGATCGCGAACGGTGTTATAGCAGTAGTCGTCGGTCTCGCCGTACGTCATTCCCGTTTTAACGCCGGCACCGGCCATCAGCATCGTGTAGCAACGAGGATGGTGATCCCGGCCATAGTCGGTGGCCGTGATGCCACCTTGCGAGTAAATCGTCCGACCGAATTCCCCTCCCCAGACGATCAAAGTGTCCTTTAACAGGTCTCGCTGCTTCAGATCCTTTATCAATGCGGCCGTTGCTTGATCGGTATCCTTACATTGACCCCGAATCGCTGCTGGCAGCCCACCGTGATGGTCCCAGCCCATATGGAAGAGTTGCACAAAGCGGACATCTCGTTCGGCCAGTCGCCGCGCTAAAAGGCAGTTCGCCGCATAGCTGCCGGGGCGTTTGACATCGGGTCCGTACATGTCGAGCACCGACTGTGGTTCGTTCGAGATATTCAGTAGTTCCGGGACGCTGGTCTGCATCCTGAATGCCATTTCGTACTGGGCGATGCGAGTTTGAATCTCAGAGTCGCCAACCTGGTCGTAGTGCTGCCGGTTGAGAGCCGCGATCCGGTCGAGCGTTCCTCGCCGGTAAACAGAGTCAATTCCGGGCGGGTTCGACAAATACAGAACGGCATCCCCCTTATTGCGGAATTTCACCCCTTGATGCTTCGATGGTAAAAAACCCGCTCCCCACAACCGGTCATAAAGAGGTTGATCGTCCGGTCGCCCACTTCCAAAGCTGGTCAGCACGACATAGGCCGGAAGGTCCTGGTTTTCACTGCCGAGACCGTAACTCAACCACGAACCGATACTTGGCCGACCGGCCAGTTGTGAGCCGGTCTGCGAGAACGTGATCGCGGGATCGTGGTTAATGGCTTCGGTTTTCACTGTACGAATCATGCAGAAGTCGTCTGCGATGCTGGCCATGTTTGGCAGCAGCTCACTCATCCACATCCCACTTTGACCATGCTGAGCAAACTTGAAGATCGTCGGCGCCACGGGAAAATTGGCCTGCCCCGATGTCATCGTGGTCAGTCGCTGCCCCTGTCGGATCGACTCCGGCAGATTCTCGCCACGTCGTGATTCGAGCATTGGCTTCGGATCAAACAGGTCCATCTGTGATGGGGCGCCTGACTGAAATAGATAAATGATCCTTTTCGCCTTCGGTGCGAAATTCGGAAAACCCGGCAGCGCCACGTGCCCCGTCGGAGTCGCTTCGTTTGCACGACCTGGAGAAGCCAGAAGTGTCGCAAGTGCCGCAGCACCAACTGACAGACTGGAGTTTCGTAAAAACAGACGGCGGTTGACTGCGTCTTGAATCATCGACTTCACCTGTTAAAAAAACGTGGCTCACTCGCGTGTGACAACTTCATCCAGATTCAACAGGACGTTTGCCGTTAACGTATAGGCCGCCAATTCGCTGGCATCGAGCGACGCATTGGCTTTGCTCTCGCCGGTTGACACGATTTGTTTTGCCAATTCCGGATGTGTTTTCATACGATCAAAATCCAGATTGAACCCTTCGATCAGGACGGCCAATTCAGCCTCTGTGGGACGACGAGAGGTCACCCAGCGGAAGCCGAGCAACAATCGATCTTTGGGTGATACCCCTCCTTCAAGCAGCATTCGTTCGGCCAGTTTGCGAGCCGATTCAATGTAGGTCGTCTCGTTCAGCAGCGTTAAAGCCTGCAGCGGCGTATTGGTGCGAGACCGCTTGACGGTACAGATCTCGCGATTGGGGGCATCGAACAACAGCATCGATGGTGGAGCCGCAGTTCGCTTCCAGATTGTGTACATCGTGCGGCGATAGAGGCCGTCGTTCGTATCGTGTTTGTAGCCACGCAGGTCGCCATAGCGGCTGGTCTCGTCCCAGACACCGTCAGGCATATATGGCCGAACACTGGGCCCACCCTGCTTTTCGACCAGCAGGCCGCTGGCGAACAGAGCCTGATCTCGCAGCATTTCCGCAGACAAACGAAATCGCGGTCCGTAAGCGAGCAGTCGATTTTCAGGATCAGAATTGACGCCGTGCTGGGGTTGATGGCTGCTTTGCCGGTATGTGGCACTCATCACGATCAACTTCTGAATGGACTTCATGTCCCACGGCTTGGCCCCTTGAGTGAATTCCACCGCCAGCCAATCGAGCAGTTCAGGGTGCGACGGAAATTCGGACTGCGAACCAAGATTCTCAGACGTCTTCACCAGGCCAGTCCCGAAGAATTTCTCCCACAATCGATTCATCCAGACGCGACCCGTCAATGGATGCGCGGGATCGACGATCCATTTCGCCAGATCAAGTCGATTTAATGGTTTGTCGGATGGATGTGATAGGAAGAGGGAAGGGAGACTCGCCGTCACCTTGTCACCACGTTTGTCATATTCGCCACGGATCAGAACGAATGCTTCACGTGGCGAACCTTCCTGCATAACCATAACATTTGCAACGGATGCTGCGACGGAAGCATGCTTCTTCTTAAGATTCGCCAAGGCCACCTCGGCCTGCTTCAGCGGGCTGTCGACGTTCGCTTTGAAAAATGTTTCCAGCTCGGCGTTTTGAGCCGCCGTTCGATCCTTGGCAGAGGTTTCCAGAATAAACTTCAATGCCTCGGGAAACTTGGCCCCATCCAGCTTTACGGTGCCTGGCGGAAGGGACGTGAAGGACAATCGAAACCGGCCGATGTTGTGCTGACCGAGTGCTTCGTGCTTTAAACGGACTGTGATCGTCGCGTTCTCCGGCACCGTCAACGCTCCATCAATCAGAAACATAGCCGATGTGGTCTCGCGTCGACTTGGGCCATCGACGGCCCAACCGTTGGTCGGAACGTCGTCCAGCACGAGGCCGATTTCCCATCCCTTCTGAGAATAGGTCGCCTCGGCTCTGACGAACTTGGCTTTCAGTGATTCCGCGAGTCCCGGTGCAGTCACCTCTGCTTCGACACGGCTCAAAACAAAGTTTCCATTCGGATACCGCCCCAGGCTTTCATTAGGCAGACTTTCGTCGGGAAAGCATTCGAGCAATATTCCTGTGAAAGAACCCGCAGGCAATCGAGAAACGACCGTATAAGTGTCGTGAGCTGGATTTTGTCCACCCGCCAGATAGGTTCCGTCCGCCAGTTTCGTGAGTGT
>JBAXBD010000549.1:0-4618 GCA_037142165.1 Schlesneria sp.
CCGACAAGCAGCGAATAAGGGACGCTTTCCGCGCCACCTGCAACCAACGTCATCGGCAGCGTCTCAATAGAAATATCCGGCGGAATCGTGACTTCAAGTTCCACTTGAGATTCACCTATCAACTTCGCCTCCTGGCCGTTGGGAACGTTGGCATTTTCGTGCTTGATGACCCGCAAACCGACGTTAGCGATTGTCGTTTTGGCTTCAATATCGCGGTTTAATTTCCAGCCCCGAATCAGCACCTTCGTCGTCGCATGCGGTGTCACAGCGAATGGTGTGGCGAGCGCGATTCGGGGTGCCTCTGGTTTGTCTTCTGAATGGAGAGTCGACAGACAGATCAGGACAAGCCCGAGGCTCAACAGTGTTGAAATGCGCTTATGCATACAAAGCCTCGATCTGTTTTCCCTGGTCCAGGATTTCGACCGGTCGACCGTCTGGTGTCTTCAATTGATTGTGTGGATCAATCCCCAGTGCTGAAAGAATTGTGTAGGCGACGTCCGCCGGGGCGACGGGCGATTCCGTGACCTGAGCACCATCTTTATCCGTCGCTCCAATGACTTTGCCTGGTACAACACCCGCTCCTGTGAACAGTATCGACGCGGCGGGTGCCCAGTGATCCCGGCCAAGATCTTTATTGATTTTCGGCGTGCGTCCGAATTCGCCCATCATCACGACCATCGTCTCTTTCAGCAGGCCTCGCTCGTGCATATCACCGATCAGCGACGAAAAACCCCGATCAAAGTCTGGCAACTTGGATTCGAGTCCCGGCCAGATCTTGGCGTGATGGTCCCAGCCGCCAAAACTGACCGTGACGAACATCACTCCCCGTTCCACCAGCCGACGAGCCAGCAGGCAACTTTGTCCAAATGTCGTTCGACCATATTTGTCTCGCAGTTCGTTCGCTTCTTTCTCGATCGCGAACGCGTCACGGGCTTCGCCAGACAGAACCATTTCGGCAGCCCGACGTTGAAACTGGTCGTAAGCACTCAGTTGATCATTCCCTTCGATCGACCGTGACAGATTGTCGACCGTCGACAGCAGCGATTGCCGACGTTGAACGCGGGCTTCAGGTAATGGCTCGGCCCTGACGACGTCCCGAACCCGGTAATTGGCTTCGTTCGGATCACCCGCCTTGAATGATTCGTACCGACCGCCAAGAAAGGCACTCTTGCCAAGTTCCCACGTAAACGAAGGGTTTCTCGGTACGGCCACATATGGCGGCAATGTCCCGGGAAAGCCACTTTCGTGCGCCACGACTGCACCCATCGCGGGCCAGTCGCCAAATGCCGAACCAAACCGCCCTGACATCACCCAGTTCGTTGCCGTTTCATGATGATCGTTGTTATGAGCACCGCTTCGGACCAGGCAGACCTTGTCCATCGTCTGAGCCATCTTGGGGAGTAGCTCCCCAATTTGCAGCCCCGAAACATTCGTGGAAATCGGTTGATATTTACCACGAATATCTTCCACCGCGTTCGGCTTCAAATCGAAGCTGTCGTGATGAGACAGTCCACCCCCCAGATAAACCAGGATCACCGATTTGGCTCGGCGGTTTTGTGAAACAGCGCCAGCAGACTCGGCTCGCAGGTAGCTGGACAATGACAATCCCATCGGTGCAACGGCACCGACTCGCAGAAAATCACGTCGGTTGGGAAATCGGAGATCAAACATCGGTTTGCTCGCTTTGCGAATGTCCTAATGATTAAACGTAAATTCTTTGGAATTCATCAGCGCCCAGAACAAATCGGCAAAAAGGTCCAACCGATCGGCTCGATCAACGCCTGCAATCGCCTTGTTGATTCCAGATCGTTCTTCAGATGTCGGAAACCGCGATAGAGTTGTCAGGAAGAGCTCATCCACCACAGCAGAATCATCGGTCTGAGTTACGAGTAACTTTGACAGCAGGCCGTCGCTGGATCGAATTTTCTCGTACAATCCATCGCCATTTTGCAGGTGTAACAATTGAGGCAACGTCACATCGCCGCTTCGTTCACAGGCACAGGCTGTCGTTCGAGCCGATCTGCCGAATAGCGTGAGAAAGTACGATTCGGCGAATGGATCAGGTATCTGCACGGCTCGCAGCCCGACCGGATAACCGGTAAACGATTCCGGCTGTTCGGTCGCAGAACAGATCGCATCGAGCAGTACTTCGGCGGGTAAGCGACGTGCCTGGAAATGCGAAAGGAACCGGCCATCGCGAAAATTCGATTCCCGCGTGGCCGACATCAGTTGATACGTCCGTGAATTCAGGATCATCCGCATCATATGCTTCAGGGAATAGTCACTCGTGACAAATTCCTGGTTCAACGTTTTCCACAGAGCGAGATTCGACGGAGGGTTCGTGGCTCGCAAATCGTCGACCGGTTCAACCAGACCTGTCCCAAGAAAATGTCGCCACAATCGATTGACCATCGCACCCGAGAAATAGGAGTTCGACGGATCAGTCATCCAGTTGACGAACACTTCGCGGGGATCGCTGCCACTGGCAATACTGGTCTCGGTCCGATCGAGTGGACGAGGTGCCAGCATTTGTCCGGTCCGAGGCTGCCGTACCTCGACTCGCGATTGACTGACCTGTTCGACTTGACGCTGAATGTCAGCAATCCGCTTCTCGGTCTCCTCAATTTGTTTTGCTTCGGCATTGTCCGACTTGAGCTTTGCCAGCTTCTTTTCTTCCTGCTGAATTTGTCGGTAAAGATTGAGCTGGTGCCGTGTCCCGACTTTTAGAATTGTCGGCAGTTCTTCCGGTCGCTGGCGATCGAGTGTTACGCGAGAGAAAAAACCAACAAACCGGTAGTAATCGTCCTGAGTGAATTTTTCCAGCGGATGATTGTGACAGCGAGCACATCCGATGCGAGTCCCCAGAAACGCCTGGGCCACAGAGTCGGCAACCTCCGATTCATGAGCCTCCACCTCGCCAACGGTGACAATGAAATAACCGACGGCGGGTTGTTCGACGCACGAACCTTTTGACGTGAGAACCGACGTGGCAATCTCGCGCCAGCTTTTGTTGGCCGCGACTTGAGTCCGCAACCAGTCATGGAAGCCGCGAACCCCTTTAACGCCACGAACATCGTGGTCCCGTTCTTTCCGATTCTGTAACAGGTCACCCAGCCAGTGAGTCCAGTAATCAACAAATTCCGGACGTTCTAACAGGGCGTTGACCAGATGAGATCGTTTATCTGATCGTGGATCGTCCAGGAACACACGGACCTCAGCCGATGTCGGCAAAACACCCAGCAGATCGAGCGAAGCTCGTCGCAAAAACGTGGCGTCATCGCAGAGAGGGCTCGGTTCGATCTGTAGTTGAGCCAGTTTGTCAAACACGGCGTCATCAACAGAATTATTCCGACTGGCATACCATTCCGGTTCGACCTTGTTTTCATAACGAACAGTCAAAGCCGCGACTTCCACAAAACCTCGAAACGCCGCAGTGACGACGGTCTCGCCGTGTCGCAACGCCTGAACTTCTCCCTTGTCTGAAACATCAATCATCGCCCGATCACGGGAATTAAATTGACTCAGCCACGAAACGTCCCGGCGATGTCCGTCGTCGTAAATCGCTGTGACCGTGAGAGGAATTCTTTCGCCGATCAGCAACGTTGCCGTTGCAGGAGTCAACTCAAGTTTCACCAGCTTCGGCTCGTCCTTTTTCGGACCTGGCATGCCGCTACGAATCCAGTCGGAAAGAAGCCTGGCACCAGGCGAATCAGGCGTCAGCCGCTGTCCGCCACCATGCGGAACGGTATTCAACGCTTTGACGACGAGTAAACTCAATTCCGGCATTTCCGGGTTCACTCGCCGACCAACCGCCTCACGCGCGATCGATTCGAAGTCGGCGCCAGGAGCAAACCCACGCAGAGAAAGCTTAAACCCATTCTGCCCAGCCAGTTTTCCATGGCACCCACCCGAATTACACCCGAACCGGGTCAGCACAGGAATGACGTCGTCCTCAAACGAAATCGTTTCAGCCGAGGCATTTTGCACACCAATGCCAGTGCCGATGCCAGCGACGACAAGCCCAATCAAAAATCCCCGGAAGGTCGCACGAGTCGAGCGCAAGAGAAACCTCACTTCGGTCAGAAAACGCGTAGCATTTGATCGATTAAGGTAACACAGCAACAGACTCCGATCCATCGAAGATTCTGGTTTGCGGTATGAATTTTCGAATCCGTCTTCCGAACGAATGCATATCCGCCGCAAAACATAACGTTAATCAATCATTCGTTTTATGCCCGTATCAGTTTTGAAAAACACAAAAGATTTTTGACGACGAATCTGACGAATCGCACGAACAGGACTGAGCAAGATTTAAAAACTTTTGAAATTTCTGATTAGTGAAGATTAGTGTTCCAATCTTTTTCTTCGTTTTCGGATCGCTGCAAGCCATTTGAAGTATCAGTTAGGGCTACGGGAAGTGCTCGCGACAGACGTTTCAATGTTAACTTCAGTGAGCACCTTCGTTACGGTTGGGCACCTTCGTCGTCGGTGAACTCCTGATTTATTGGTCCTATATGTCCCATAAGTCCCATTCTTCCCTCAAAGAGCACCTTCGTCGGGGATGAGCACCTTCGTCGGGGATGAGCACCTTCGTCGGGGATGAGCACCTTCGTCGGGG
>JBAXBD010000550.1:0-4609 GCA_037142165.1 Schlesneria sp.
ATCTAGTTTTCGTTTTTGAAGGTCCGTCAACTGAACTGCACGATCGAGTGCGTTGATCGCCTGTTCTCGGTCGGCCTTGATCCTCTGATGGCCAAGCTGGGCGCTACCGTCCTGGCTGAAAATCATTTTTTCAAACTGGAGTTGAAGCGGGGCACCGTTCCGGGCGATCGCCAGGTCCCTGATGACAACCAACCGTTGGACTTGTGCTCCAGGAAGTTCGTTGTCCGTCGAATTTTCATCCAAGCGATCAACAACATAGTCATCCTCGGAAGCGAAAACAGAGAAGCAAGCAATACTGGAAAGAAGCAGAAAAGGCCCGCATGGGAATGATCGCACAAAGCCGTTCATGTCATTCACCATCCTTCTTCAAAGCAATCGGATCGGGAATGTTTTCGGGGGTCGTGGCATCGGCGGGACGAGTTCTTTGCTTGTATCGGCTGACGAACGGGCGCTTGATGTCGTCTTCTGAGTTGCTTGCGTTCAGTTGTTGTTTATTGTTCAAAGTTCGATTCGCTTCAATCTCTTCGAGAAGATGACGTACGAGGGGCCATTGATTCTTGTTAAACATCGGCTTTAAGGTCGAATCAGGCAGTTGTGAGAACTGATCCTTGACGTCGACAAAGTCGATTTCCGGGTTGATCCTCGTTGGACGAGGTTCCGTCGAAAGCAGTTCGATGAGCGATTCTTTCTGAGCACGCTCCAGGTCAATGTAGTTTTCGATTTCCTTGATCACTCGATTAATGCTTGAACGACGTTGTAAGTCGGCAGCGATCTTGATTGCCGACTTGGCCACGAAAGAATTGGGGCCGAACAGATTTTGCATCCCGTATTCACGGAATTCTTGTATTTCGTTTCGCACAACGACCCAATCGCTTTTGGAATCATGCTGTCCCAAGGCGTTCTCGTCTTTCTTCGTCGCTTCGAACCGTCGACGGAGCTCTTCGATCCGAACATCGCACCGATGGAGATCAACGCGAGCCGCGAGTGCCAGTTTTGGACGATGTGCATTCGCCAGATTAAATTTGTTGCAAAGGTCGTTGATGGCAGGTCCGATTTTGGCTTCGAGTTGTTTACGAAAAAAATCAGGATTTCCGCGAAACATCAAGCTATCAAATGGCTCATCTTTTACGACCCGAACGAAAATGCCCGCCTTCTTCGGGGCAACTTCTTTCAGGTCGTCATCGGCGTCAGCGACCGATGCGCACACGAACAGGATCGCCACAATTGGCATCAACCTGATTCGGTGGTGAAAGTGTCTGGTCATGAAAATGGGGATTTAAAACAAAGTAAGTCGGTGGCTTGGCGTTAGCAGGCAACGTCCTGACGGATATTTCTGCGGCAAGATTACACGCGAATCGCAGAACGGATTATCGAAAAATGCTCTCCACCGACCTTGAGTCGGTGGAAGCAGCGACTGGACGGCTACACCAAGTAAACACAAATGAAATGGATAGCTCTCCACCGATCTTGCATCGGTGGAAGCAGCGACTTTCAAGCTATGTCTTATCGCGAGCGAGCTGATTAATTGGTTTGGTAGCTGTCCAGTCGTTGCTTCCACTGACGCAAGGTCAGTGGAGAGCTTAAAACTTGGTAAGCCCCGCCACGCTTTTTTCAGCTTCATTCCGGTTTTCTCGCGAAAAATCATTTACGGCGTTTCACTATCAGGGCGATTTTCATTGTCGAGGTGAATCTCAAGATTCACCTTTGTTGTTTGCTTCATTGGGTTTTCTTCAAAAGTAGCCTTCTCGCTCCGCGAGAAGAAAGCCGAATCGCCATGGACCTTGTGATTCAACGGGGCTTTCATGTGTCAGTCGAAGTCTGTTGCGATTCGGCTATCCTCTCGCGGAGCGAGAGGGCTACTTTGGTCTGAGGCAAAGCCTCTCAAGGTTCTTCATTGATGAGTCCGTGTCGTTTGAGAACAGGTTCGCACTGTCGCAGGGCCTCAAATGCTAAACGTACTCCCGGCCATTGGTCTTCGCTGAACAACGGTTGCCATTTCTCATCTGGTAAACGCGACATTCGATATTGCACGATCAGATCGTCGTAGTCGCCAAGGAATCTGGGAACACGAGTCTCTTTCAGGATTAACTCAATGAGTGCTTCACGCTGGGGAGCCGATAACACGACGTGTCGCTCGATAATTCGAACCGCACTATTGATGTTTGAGCAATGTCGAACAAAGTTCCGATCATTGAGGTTGGGCTGATGAATCGTCGATGCGTCTTCGTCAAGCACCCTTGTCAACACTTTGCCAAAAAAGGTACTGGGGCCCAACGATTGGTACCGAAGGGTGTCTACCTGATCTCTTATCTTGAACAATTCCATGTGATCTTTCTGGGGTGCTTCCCACTTCTGTCGCAACAGATCCATCTGACGAAAATATTCTTTCTTTACATGACATGCGGCGAGAAACAGTTTTGTTCGCTGTGATTCGTTGAGATCGAATTTCAGGCAGATTTTATTTACTTTCTGATCTATTTCAGTCTCAACCCGTTGCTGAAAAGTATCCGGTTTGCTTCCAAAGAAATGATCAACTAATGCTAACTGTGGGAAACGGTCTACATTATTAAGCGGAACTGCTTTAATAGCCGGTATTGCCGCAACAAGTTCTGGTTTCACGAAATCATCTTCAGCGCCTACTGACGTCTGTTGCGTCAGCGCTGAAATTACGATGACGAATGGCAAAATAGTACGGGGATTAATGAATCCGATATTCATCGTTTTTCCCCCACTTGCTGCGCTCGGTTCCGATCTATTGGAGCTGCATCGGTCGGTGACGTGTTTTGCGGAAGATTGGTAGCAGGTTTTGACGCTGCTGCACCTTCCTGCTGAATCAGACCTTGTTGTACGAGGGCGGTTTCCAACTCGTGAAAGCCGTCGAGTGTCTGGCGTACCTGAGGCCATTGACCTTCGTCAAAAAGCAGTCGCAACTTCTGTTCGGAGATTTGTGAAAATTGATATTTGACTAAGGTTTCGTCGTAATCGTGACTCAGTTTGGGTGGAGGGATTTCGGAGATCAGCAATTCGACGAGCGATTCGGTTTGTGCGATTTTTAGAACGACGTGGCGTTCGAGATCCCGAATCGCTCCTTCGATGTTTGAGCGATGCCGAATCCGCAGCCGTTCGTCGAGAGCCGACTGGTATTTCGCCAATTGATCGCCAGTCACCGTTTTGGCCATCACTTTGGACGAAAACGAATTGGGACCAAATAACGTCCGCCGCTTGAAATTAAGGGACTGAGCCTGTGACAGGACGATTTGCCGTCCGATCAGATCGCTTCCCAAAGAGTTATATTTCTGACGTAGCACATCGACTTCGTTCAAAAACAGTTTTGCTTCGCACTGTGTCGCAAGCAACAGTTTCGCTTGCTGTGCTTCCGTAAGGTCATACTCGGAACTTAACTGCTGGACCTTGTTTGCAAGTTGATTTTCTATTTGCTGTTGGCCGTAAAGCACCGTCGTTCCATAAACCAGATGGTCGATATGATGCACTTGAGTGACGACGACATCGTTGCCGACGTGGACATTCGCGAAATGAACGTTTTTTGCATCTCGCTGAGCTTTTTCAGCGATTAACCTGGCATCCTCTAATCTCTCGATCTGGGCCTGCTTTAAGCGGATGGCTGCTTCCTGGCGAACAAGATCCTCAGACCGGACGCTCACACTGCACGATACCAGAATCGTGACGATGGTCAGAAGTTTCGAAAAGTGAAAACGTGGCATGTCCATGACCGACTCAACTCAGGGATCAGGGCAGGGAACAGGTTTTTCTCGCGTTTGATTTTCAGGTTTTTCAGCATCCGCTTGCTGGTCGAATGCAGGGAGCAATTTTTTGACTCTGACTCGTGCTTTCAGTTCTACGTCCTCTTTCGGAATGAGTCCGTTTTGAATCAGGAATTGTTCCATCCCCTTGAATTGTTGGATCTGTACTTCCATCAGTTTCCATTGGTGTTCGTCAAGCAATCGTTTTAATTTGGGTTCGGCAAGTTTTCCCAGTTGGTGCATGACTAAGTACTGGTCGTACTGGCCAAACGTCGTTGGTGGCTGAGTTTCTTCCAACAGCAACTTGACGATCGCTTCGTGCTGCGAGTGCCGCAAGGGAACTGTGCTTTCGAGGTTTGTCACGACAACTTCAAGACTCGCACGATAGCGGAACTTGCGTCGTTCATTCACGACGGCGTCATATTTCTGAATTTGTTCTTCGCTCAGCGTCTTGCGAACGGTTTTGGCGAAGAATGACGTGTCCCCGAAGAGGCCCGTTGATTGCTTGATACGCAGCGGTTGGATCTCTTGCCAGATGTTGTTCCATACATTCTGGTCGATTTTTCCCCCCTTGACCTTCTTACGGACCTTGTCGACATCGTCGAAGAATCGCTTGATATCCGAACTGGCGGCCAGCGTCAGCTTCTGTTTCTGAGCTTCGCTGATCCCGCAAACACGTTGGAGTTCGTCCAGTTGCAACTTCAGTTTGGTTTCGATTTGGTTTCGCGCGGTCTTGGCGTTGCCGCTTGGTTGAAAGACGTTCGCGTCAAAGTTGTTTTCGTCCATCTGAAAAAACTGGACGTTAATCTGCTGTTCGTCTTGTTTGACCGCTTCAACGTCATCGGGAG
>JBAXBD010000551.1:0-4609 GCA_037142165.1 Schlesneria sp.
GACTGACCAGGCGCAGTCCCGTGGAATGAAGGGAAATCTGCTTTCCGTCCAGGTAGTAAGTCGATTTTTTTCCGGAAGCAAGAGTGAAGTCGCCAAACTTCAAGGCACGAGCAAGAAACAGTTCGATCAATCCCTGGCGGTCACTCATAAAGTCTCTTTTTCAATTGGTATTTTTGCTACTGCATCGAAGTCCTCGGAGAAGCAGTGGCTTTTTACTCTAATCCAGTCGAGGAGCACTGCATGACCCAAGGCGGTCATACAGTGGCACGGGAAATTGGATGCGCTGGCAAAGGTTTACCGTTTTTCGACTGCAAGATAGGGCCGTTCGGCGGGGCCGACGTAGTTCGACGATGGCCGAATGATCTTGTTGTCGCTTAGTTGTTCGAGAATATGAGCACACCAGCCGACGATACGACTTGCAGCAAACACGCACGTGAACATGTCGCCCGGAATACCCATATAGTGCTGCAAACTGGCCGAGTAGAAATCGACGTTACAGTTCTTGTGGATCGTTGAGATGACGGCCTGCTCCATGGCGAGCGAAATGTCATAAAGTTTGGTATCGCCCGCTTCGAGACCCAGCCGACGCGAGAGATCTTTCAGGTGAATCGCACGAGGGTCTTCAACCTTGTAGACCGCATGGCCAAACCCCATGAATTTTCCCTTCTTGGCTCGGACAGCCTCGACCCAGGGAATGACGTTCTTGACTTCGCCGACTTCGATCAAAGTTTTGAGGACTTCGGTATTGGCACCGCCGTGCAGCGGCCCTTTCAGTGCACCGATCGCTCCCGTCACTGCCGAATAGATATCGGAAAGTGTCGCGGCAATCACTCTAGCCGCAAAAGTGCTGGCGTTTAACGCATGTTCGGCATGAAGAATCAGGATCAGGTCCATCGCCTTCTCGGCGTCTTTCGAAGGAACCTTGTCGTTAAGCATATACATAAAGTTGGCGGCATGGCTCAGGTCCTGCCGTGGAGCGATGGGCTCAAGCCCCGCTTGAATTCGTTGAATGGCAGCAACGATGGTCGTCATCTCTGCGGTCAACCGGATCGATTTCTCAAAGTTGGCTTCGGGGGAATCGTCTTCAGCGATCGGGTCATACACGCCCGACATCGAGACCGCTGACCGGAGCGCCGTCATCGGCGGAGTATTCCGCGGAAGAGTCTTCAAAAAGGCAAGAACCGGTGGTTCGATTTCGCGATGATGAACCAGGACCTTGTTGAATTCGGCCAATTCGCTTGAACTGGGCAATTCGCCTTTGAACAGCAGATAGGCCGTTTCTTCAAAAGAGCTATTTTTGGCGAGGTCGTGGATGTTGTAGCCACGATAAATCAGCTTCCCAAGATCGCCGTCTACATCGCAGATCTTGGTGTCTGCGGCGATGATACCTTTGAGTCCACGTGCCGCCGTTTTGTCGGCGGTGGCTTCTTTGTCCGAGGCAGAAGTAGAAGCAGTTACAGCGGCAGTCATTGACGGTCTCACTCGCAAAGCGACCAGGTACGCATAGGCATGTGGGGACGCAGCCTGACAGTAGCTGCTCAATCAAATTTCCACGTCGAAAACGCTTCCTCCGAAGATGTTTTCAACTCCACGTCTCAAGTATATCACTCGTTCTCAACAGTTCAACAAACGGTTTCACATCTGAACGAGCCGTAAGGTTTTTCTCGTCCAATTTGAAGTGCTTTTTCGGAAATCCGATTTAAGCAGAGCGGATCAGCTCGGCCAAGGAACAAAACGCTTCAATTCGGTGACGGCAATTCACCAGGCGGCGTGAATGCCTTGTCTAATTCAGTTAACAACAGATCCAGGCGAAATGGCTTATAAAGCGCCAGTTTGAATCCCATTTGACGAGCTTTCACCATTCGGTGAGCACCGTCGTAACCAAACCCCTTCATCAGTATGACCGGAATTTCCTGATTTATTCCTCGAATCATCCCCAACGCGTCAATCAGGTGAATGTCCGTCATTTCTGCATCGTAGAGCACGACATCGTAGTGAAAACTACGAATCATGAGTATCGCTTCTTCACCCGTGTGGGCTGTCTCCACCTCGCAACCGAACCGGGCCAGCAATTCGTGACCCGCCGCTCGAACTGATTCATCGCCGTCGGCAATCAGAACCCGCTTGCCTCGAAGTTTTGGATTCGACGGAAAATGGGCTGCCATCGGTGCTGAGACTTGGGGAGCAACCTTTTCGCCGATTCCGAAAATCAGTTGCCGGATCGTACGAGTCTGCATCAACATGCGTTGCAGTCGCTCGGTCGCCTGCGGATCAAACCCCACAAATTTGTTTTTCAGCCATGCAATGTCGTTCAAAATCTCATCCACGGGTCGAGCGGCTTCACGGAGCAAGACGGTTGCACTTTCCGAAGCGACTGTCGCCCGTTCAAACACCAGCAGTTCGAGCGTGTTGAGCGCAACGGCCAGATCACGGCAAAACAGTTCCAAAAACTGCTGATCTTGTTCAGAAAACGCATTGACGTGCGTGCTTTCAACGTTGAACGTCCCCAGTACGCGTTCGTGCCGCTTGATGGGAACAGTCAGCGAGCTTTTCGCTCCGACAACCCCCATCAGATACAACCGATCATTCGACGTATCACGGCAAAGGTAGCTGTTCCCGGTCGCAGCGACGTATCCTGTGACGCCGTTTCCTGTTGGTGCTGCCGTTAACTCTCGTTCAGCCGCTTCTGACATCATCCCCACGTTCAACAACGGCTCAAGCCGATTCGTTTTTTCGTTGAGAAGTCGAACTTCGATCGTCTCGAAATTTAGAACGTCCTTCGTGTAAAGAATAATCTTCTCGCGAAGCAACATTTTTCGGGCGTCGACCGACATTGTCACCAGATCTTCAGGAGCAATATCGCCGAGATCCTGGCCTGCCTCATGAATGGCTGTCAGCTTCTCGCCTTGCTGATGCTCGACCGAAACGTCGCGTACCGTTACAACCACCAGTGATGGATACTCACCTCCCGACGCATACACCGGTGCGGCAACGACATCGATATAAGTCGACTCCCCGGTCCGGTACTTAGTCCTCGAGGTCAGGCCAGACCCGAGCGCCGTGTGAAATGGCGCAAAATCCGGTCCCACAATCTGCGGGTTCGCGAACGCTTCATCAAAACTTAACCCGCGAAGTGCGGAAAGACCTTGATCAGCGCGACCCGTCAATTCAGTAAATCGATCATTGCAGCATTCGATTTTCAGTTCGACGTCCAGAACCGCGATCCCCTCAGGAAGGTGTTTAACCACACTTTCCATCGCAAGCAATGTTGGCACGTGCTGAAGAGGCTCACCGAGTACGATGACTGCCGCATAATCGGTCGCGTGTGATTTGGTAAGCCATGCGGCATCATCATCAGCCCAGATCAGGGATTCGGATGTCCGTACCGATTCCCAAACCAGACGGCCAACTTCTTCTTTCGCGCCGAGCACCAAAATCCGAGGAGTCGTGCACACGAGGCGTAGCTCTCCCTGCTCACTCATATAAAACCAGTTGGGATTATAGGAGCGTCTCGACCCGCCAGCAACACGGTCAACGCTCCGTTTTCGGCTTTCGCATTTTTGAAACGATGTCCCACCTTTCAGCTGACGTGACGTAAAAAATTCACCCGCCCCTTAAGAACCCATTCAACGACGAACAAATTTCCCGCATGATCGAAACACGCATCGTGCGGATGAATGAACCGCCCCTCCTGCCACATCGATCGATCACTTCGAACCGGGAACTTACCGTCACCCAGAACTTGCTTCGTCCATTCGGGGTCGTATCCCAAATGAGTAATCACCTTATTGGTCTTGTCAAAAAGTGTCACTCGTGCGTGCAGATCGGGAACCAGCAGAACATCCCCTCGAATGTCAAAATGGGCCGGAAAGCTGACTGGCGAATTCAACGTCGCTAAATCAGACGTCATCATCGGTTCACCTTTCGAGTCTTGAGTTAAAAACCCGGCATGCTTTCCATCAAGTGTCATGTATTGAAGACGAGCGTTTGCCCGATCGGCGACGACCAGCGCTGGCTCGCGGCCCGGACGACCATCAAGCCACAGTCCGTGTGGCGTCTTGAACTGACCCGGGTTTGTTCCTTCTCCGCCGAACGTCCGCACCCATTTCGCATTGGAGTCAAACTGGTGAATCCAGTGCGAACCATAACCATCAGCGATATAGAAGCCCCCGTCGGGTGCAAACGCGATATTTGTCGGGCTGTAAGGGGTTTTCGGATCGTCATACTTTCCGGTCTCAACCAATCGTTCTTTCTTCCAGACAATTTCTCCCTTGAGTGTTGTCTTCGTGACCAATCCCGTCCGAGTCGCACAGAGATAAAGGAATTCTTCGCGACCCTCTTTACGAATGTCGATGCCGTGCCCGCCCGTATGATATTCCTTTCCGAACGAACGGACAAATTTCCCTTGAGGATCGAATACGGCAATCGCGTCGACTGCCTCCGCCAAATGCGATCGATGTTTAATGTAAACCAGTCCCTCTTCGTCAACAGCGACACCGTGGGTTTCGCCCCATGGCAAATAACTCGGGAGCTCACCCCAACTTTGTGAAACGACCTCGTATTGATGTGCTCCTTCACCCAGGATTGGATTTTTCGAACCCGATTTATC
>JBAXBD010000552.1:0-4606 GCA_037142165.1 Schlesneria sp.
GCTGAATTCTCTGACCGTCGGGAAGCTCCATGACAAACTCAACTGACCTTTGGATTCGAGAATCTTTAGGAAACCCAGTTCTCCGATCAAAGCGACAAACGCCTGAGCTGTGACCGCCTTTTACGAGCACTTTGAAATCGCCATGGGGATTTTGAATCGTGAAAGGGTTGGGAGATCCACTGATACGACCTGTCAGCAGGACTTCGGCAGAATCTGTCGAACAATCTTTCAAAACGCACCTGGTGTTGGTCACCATGGGAATCGGAGTCTCGCAAGTTTGAGGTTCAAGTTCCCAGGCAGCCCCCGACTCAAGCGCAATATCAGGCGGAGATGAGTTCGATTCGTAAGGAATCAATCCGATGCTATCGTCAATAAAACTCGTCAGGTAGCCTTCGCCTTTCGTACACTCAAGTTGCCGTTGAAGCGCCGCCTGATTTTGCGGTGGAACATTGCGCAAACAACGTTGCAGAAAGTCATTGAATTCAACGATGTCGATAACCTTGTTGTTCGGGCCAATCCAGAACGAAAACCCGTTATTGACGAGTCCGGAATAAAGGATCGCTTCCTGAGGAGCTTGCTCCGATGGTTGGTCGGACGAATAAAAAATTCGATTGCCTTGGATGTCTTGAAGGTAACGGATTTGGTGATACCGAGCCGAGATCTGCTTTCGACCGTCCGCAAGGACATTGTCAATCGCGAGAGACATCGTGATCTCCGCTCGAGATGCGCTGACGTGAACTCCCTCTTTGTCGGTTTGCGTCAAGCGGTGCTCAACGGTCTTTAAAAAAGGAAACCGGTCGCCAATTTTTAGACCTGTGGCAGCCGCCCCCTTTTTTGTAAGGGGAGCCGACTGCTTCTCATGAGGCAAGGTTTCGATCTCATCCGCAGTTACCGGCTCATCGATCTCCGAGATGTCAATGTCCTCGTCAGTCGAAGCCGATTGGAAGTAGCTGCATCCTGAATTGGAAAGACAGAACGTTGTGACACCGAGAATTGTCACTAGCGTCGTCCATCGCACAGCGGCAAATGTCATCGGGCAACCTTCCGTGGTGATATCGATCTGCGAAGATCGCAGAGATCAACGCGCAAAGAAAAGCAGGCGGCGTTCTCGCCGAAGTCGAAAGATACCAACGGACGATAGGCGCGCGAAGACGGATCTTCTTATGACCTTGCCACGGATCGCAGAGCCGGTGCAATTCTTAAAGTTCCGCCTGCTGCTATTTCCTCGTTCTTGCCGCTTCAAGTAGAATCAAATGGCACTTCCAGGTCTTCGCGCCAGTCAAAAATCTGTTGACGACTGGCATTACGTTTCTCGGAACGCCAATAGATGTGAGGTGTTTTTGAGTATTCACGGTTGGTATTGATGAGTGATCTGCTTGAGCCATTGCCGAAAAGTAAGAAAAATGATCCGGTGATTTCGGACATCGATCCGGACAAACGCGGAACGATTCGAGCCTTGGTCGAAGCTTTCGTATCTTTGTTTGTCGCAGTTCTGCTTTTCAGGACCTTTGCTGCAGAAGGATATATGATCTCGACGGGATCAATGGCTCCGTGTCTTTTGGGTTATCATAAGCGAGTTGTCTGTCCCACGTGTGGCATCACGTTTCCGTTTGGAACGGCCTACGATACGGATGAAGATCCTGATGCGGACATCAAAATTGCCGGTCGTAGTCGCGCGGTCTGCCCGAATTGTGGTCAGTCAGGAATTGACGTTTCTGATGTCCCGCGAAATCATGGCGATCAGCTTCTTGTGAATAAGCAGGCATACCTCTATCAGTCACCAAAGCGGTGGGATATCATCGTTTTTCGAAATCCGGGACGCCCCACGGAAGCCTACGTTAAACGCCTCGTCGGATTGCCGGGAGAACGCATTCAGATCGTTGGTGGCGATGTTGTGATCAACGGCCAGTTGGCTCGCAAGAATTATACCGAGCAGCTGGCCACTCGAATTCTTGTTCATAATCATGATCGCCGTCCTTCTGACGATGATACTTTTCGGCTCCATTGGGAAGCGGTGAATTTAGAAAATGCCCGTGCGGATCGGTCCTCTTCAGCATCGTGGATTGGCAAGTCGTCGTCGTTCAGCCTGCATGGTCGCGATGTCAGGCGACCGGATAAAGAGCCGATCGTCTGGGTCGAATACCACCATTGGATTCGTTCGGGCGGGATGCATGACACGACGGTGCCACTTTCTCATTGGCCGGAAGAAGTCAATTCGACGGTGATTCCGACCGCTGGCCTGCGCTTCGAACCAAAGAAAGGCGAGTTCAGTGTTACGGGCGCTTTGCCCGCGAATGCTGCAAGAAAGCTGATTGACTCGACTGACGACGACGCATTCCGTAATGCGGTATTAGAACTCTACGAAGCGTCACACATCGTCACTGTCTCTGACGAGTACGGTTATAATCCCAGTGATGAATCCGGTGCGCCCAATACCGTTCGCGATCTGATGTTTTCGTTAAATGTCGAAATGAAAGGTAGGGCGGGCGAATTCATCATTGAAATGACGAATGGCGCGATGGTTTTTGACGTCATATTCGACGCGGTGCGACGTGAAATATATTTGTATGCCGAGCCCCTACCCGAAGGAATGTCATTAAACTCAGATTTAATGGGAGCCGGGCCCAGTTCAGAACCGGTTGCCTCAACTCCGCTGCCAAACAACTTGATGGAGAAGGGGGGACAGATTGAGGTTTCATTGTTTGATAAGCAGATTCTCGTCGCGATGGACGGGAAGGTCATTATTGCCCCCTGGAAGTTTGAAATCCCTTCGGGCGCTCAGGCGCCTCGGATTCCCGTCCGTTTTGGAGGACGAGGATTCGATATCAAGGTTAACGGCCTTAAGTTGTATCGAGATGTTTATTACACGGATACTCGCAGCCGACACGCGGTCAACCGTCCCTATGAATTGAACGCAGACGAATTCTTCGTCCTCGGTGACAACAGCCCTGTTTCACATGACAGCCGTCGTTGGGATAATCCGGTGGTCAACCGATCTCATCTGGTTGGAAAGCCATTCCTCGTTCACCTTCCTTCAAAGCCGGGCAATCTTCGAGTGGGAAATCGTGAATTGCAACTGCGACTTCCTGACTGGGAACGCATCCGATTCTTGCGGTAACTTTGACGCGAAAGGATTTCCCGGCAGTCTCTTCGTCGCTCGATGGGTTGAAGTTCTGGGATGGTGAGAGATGATTCACCGGGTAACTACGTTGCTTCAATTTTCGAGCGTGGAATATGTTCGACCATCAATCGTTTACGGCTTCTCAATTACCCGCTGCTTCGACTGACGTCCCCTGCGATGAAACTTCTGAATGCTGCGCAGACGATTCCTCAGAATCGCACGAACAACAGCGGACGGATGGGGCCGGCGAACCCTGTCCGACCCCATTAGTCTGGCAAGAAATACGCGAGAGGTTCCTGCACGACAGCACGGCCTGGGAATTTGTTTGCGGGCCGCACCGGCTGACTGGCCATACCTGGGGCGAGGGACCGCCACTTTATTTTTTAAACAATTTTGCAGCCACCGCCGAACTGTTTTCCCTCGCGGCCTGGTTGCTAAAAGACCAGTTTCGCTGCGTTGTCTTCGACTCGTCCGCCAACGATCGCCGGAGAATCGGTCGTACCAGACCATTGATTTCTGATTTCGCTGAAGATTTATTTGCGATTGCTGATCAACACGGTGATCAACAATTGTCCGTCTACGGTGCGGGTTTCGGAGCGGCAGTCGGATTGCAGGCGGCGATCAGCAATCCCCTGCGGATTGACCGTCTCGTCTTACAACATGGTTTTGCGTCTCGACGATTGTCGATGTTTGAACGACTTCTGATGTCAGTCTGTTTGCGTTCCAGTCAGACGCTGGATCAGTTGCCCCAGCGCCGTCGGTTTCAAGCCGTTAATCACCAACCCTGGTTTCCTCCATTCGATCACTCAAGGTTCGAGTTCCTGGTCGAAAGCACCGGATCGCTTTTTTTACAAGATCTGGCCCGGAAAGCCTGGGCTGTGAATTCTTTCGATCTCGACTCGAGGCTATCCGAAATCGATTGCCCGGTCTTGTTACTTCGAACTGAAGGTGAAGGTCGCCTGTCAGCGCAATCTCAGGAAGTCCTCGAACGTCATTTAAAAAACCATAAGACTGAATGGATGCATTCTGCCGGCCAGCACCCGTGTCTTACACATCCGCATCGGGTCGCCAAGCTGGTAAAAACATTCTGCCTGCCTGAATCGAAATAGAGCAAATATCGCTTCTCAACTCTCGCCATAGAGAGACCGCAGGCTTTTTGTTATTTCTGTTCAGTGTTCAGGGGATTAGTTGCCTTGCTTCCAGGATTGTTTCTTGCAGACGACTCGAAATTCGATCAGAAAAATTCCAAGCGAAAACTGAGAGGGAAAAATGTCTGTAGAGCTTCCGTTGCCTCTTGATGTTCTCGCCGTCGGCGCGCACCCGGACGACGTCGAGATTGCCGTTGGCGGAACACTGGCGAGCCTCGTCAAACAGGGATACCGCGTTGGAATTTGCGATCTGACAAATGGTGAGCCTACTCCGGCAAGTCCCGGCCCCGCGACGCGACTTGCTGAAGCGGCTGAAGCAGCGAGAATTCTGGGAGTG
>JBAXBD010000553.1:0-4600 GCA_037142165.1 Schlesneria sp.
GAAGGGGCATTTTACGGACCTCCCTCTGTCGGTTCGCCCGGACAACCTTTTGACGCTGATGAAAATTGGATTCTCGAATCTCGAACTGATTCGATACCTGATCCAGCAAGGGACGCAAAGTATGTCTGATCGCCTGGAGGTGCTCCGCGTTTTTTATCCAGCCGCTGAAACTAAGGACTGGAAATTAATCGACGCTGGTATCCGAGTGCAGGCGATCAAAAAAACGGATGGTCAATCGGGAATTGTTCACTATGGTACCGAAGTCATCACAGACGTTGATCACAGTATTTCCGCCCTGCTCGGTGCCTCACCGGGTGCGTCGGTCTCTGTCAACATCATGCGTGAAGTCATCAAGAAGTGCTTCCCGGCATTGTTGGCGAGCCCTCTCGGTCAGGCTCGGATGAAGGCGATGATTCCGACGTATGACGAAGATATCAAGCTTGTCACGAATGCCGAACGATTTCAGGCCGTAAATCAAAAGGCCAATGAAATCCTGCAGCTAACCTGACAGGACGATCGTATCGGAAAAGTCTGTTGCGAGCCGCAAGACCTCCGCCGAAATCTGGCATTCGGTCAATTGATCGAGACGCACAAATCGAAATTGGTCGAAAGAGTTCCTCAAAGTCAACTTCGACTGGTTGTACTTTGCTAAAGCGGGATGCTCGCAGATTGTTCGCGCATAAATTCCTATCCATCTTCCGAACGTCAATACTCGTGTTGCCACTCGTGTCCGATCAATGAAGAAACGGACAACAAGTACGATGGTTCGAATCAAAAGGTTCGCGTCGTCGGAGCACGGCAGGTCGGATTGGCGAACGTATTTCTGATTGCCCGTGTTGATGATGACGTCGCTGTGTGCGAGCAACGAATAAAAAGTGTTGAACGTTCTCAGTAACTCGATGACTGATCTTAATGGTTGGCATCAACTTTGATAGACGTCGATGCTAACCAGTCGATTCATTGATGCGATCCAGATTGCCCAACGTTTCTTTTCGCGAGATCCTGACAAAGTGCATCAATCCGCCTGAAAGATCGTCCGGGGAGATTTCACTCAATTAAATTAGCAGATCAATTATGTCAGTTAATTCCGACGGTCTGTCACGGTTTTAGAGATGTCCAAAAATGTAAGCAACGGCCATTAGACCAATGCACCCGTCCGTTATGCAACTCGATTTAGAAAGACTTCAAATGCCAGACATCGTTGAAACTGCAGTAGCCGCCGGTTCGTTCAAGACGCTTGTACAAGCTGTCATCGCCGCCGGATTAGTAGAGACACTCAAGAGTCCCGGTCCCTTTACAGTGTTCGCGCCAACCGATGACGCGTTCGCCAAACTTCCCGCCGGAACACTCGACGCTGTCATGAAAGATCATGCGAAGCTGACGGCGATTTTGACCTATCACGTCGTGCCTGGCAAAGTCCTCGCAGCAGACGTTGTCAAGCTGAATGGACAAAACGTGAAGACCGTTCAGGGTGGTACGTTGAAAGTCGATACCACGAATGGGTGCAAAATCGGCACAGCGAACGTGGTGAAGACGGATATCGAAACGTCGAACGGAATCATTCACGTGATTGATTCGGTACTGCTCCCAAGCTGAAACACACAGAATCTCTCTGACGGATTCAACCTTGCGAAAGGTGGCTGTTTTTTTAGGTGGCTGGCGGACTCGCGTCGATACTAAACGAAAACCCTTCGTGAAAACGGAGGGTTTTTTACGCCCATGAGCGAACAAGTCTTGTAGAGGGAATGATACCATCCAAATTTACAATCATCACAAAACCGCGCAAATTGCGTTCCAGTTATAGAGCTGGGAGGCTCTTGGATGCACGTTACTCTGTCATCGGTCGACAACACCACCCCACCACCGACATAGACGGTCCCAGAGCCATCAACGATCGTGCTGTTAGGCACGAGCCTGATTTGCATCGGTGCCGCTCGAACCTTAAGAAGAACTCCCCTGCTGCCTGGATTGTCCTTACAGATTAGGCTACAAGCAAAGGGCCTGCGGAAATTTCGCAGGCTTTTTGTTTTGCTGGTTGGTTCGTCGGACGTTTCTTTGTTCACCTAAGGTGAATAATATCACACATTGGGGTTGCGAGGCTTGCGAGCTGATCTGGGTCGCGCGACTAGAAAAGTATTTACACATGATAGGGTTATATCATTCGCGACTCGGGCGATGATAAAACTCTTTCAGGGTGAGAATTTCAAAACGGCAGCACCCCAGGGTAGCTCGCAATGCTCTCAACCCTGGGCTTTGTTATTTAACACAGTTGGTGTAAAGACATGGAACGATTATTCAAACGAGGAAGGCCAGATGCCGTCGCGAACGATTCATGCCATTCAGATCAAGCTCAAAGCACCCGAATACTTGAGCGTGATCGTCTGGCCATTCGAGCCCGACAATGACAGAAAATGTTGCCGATTGATCAACTCGAAGCGGACGTGGCTCTCCGCTCAGGCGGGTGACGCGGTTCTGGTTCAACGCGAAAGCTTGGCCGAATTGACACGATATTTCATCGAGTCCATTTCGCTATTTCGGGTTGATCCCGTGGAATTCAACGGAACGATCGTCGAGACGGCTCAGGCATGGCTCGACGCGAGTACTTGAGGGGCTTTTACGTAATGAACGGAGTTCTCGTTGACGGAACCTGACGCAGCACTTTGTCTTTTATGCTTTGTTGATTATTGGTCCGTTTCCTGATTGTTCTTCTCTGGTCAAATCGCAATGTCATTTAATCGCTTTGATAAACGCGTCGAACAGTAGTTGGAATGTGCTGCAGGCGCTTGATGGCAGTGTCAGTGAACTTGCCGTTTTCGGCATTGTAAACGAGGTCTTTACCTTGTTGAGAATTACCTGAGACATCAAGGCTCGGGTCCATGCATGATGCCGCTTCGAGTGTTGAAGTGTTTTCTCCGGGCGTCCCTCCCTTTCGGATCATCAAGGGACCTTTGGCGAGAGGCCCAGGCCTCTGCAAATGAGGTACGCTTTTGATTGTTCGTGCATGATTCTCTCATCTTCAACTTATTTCGACGTGAGGCGATTTCAATAAAAAAGCTGATCCGACCGAACACATTTTCGTGTCTGGTCGCATCGGCGCATGCGGTCGCTGATCACCCGTCGATGGGGCAAGCTATCTTTTAATCGGTCTTCCGTGGACATTAATGTTCAATTGACGCCAAAGCTGACTCAGGAATTCTCCATTCTCAAGCGGCAGGCGTTCTGGCTGGCGAATTAATGTGCTTTCGACATCACGCCAAAAAACCGATAATAAAGCTATTGAGATGAAAGTGACGATCGCAATGGGCAGCAACGATCAGAAACTTCCGCTGGTTTACCTTGCTCGACATGGTGAGACAGCCTGGACTATTTCGGGCCAGCATACCGGAGTGACCGATCTCCCTCTGACTGAGAGAGGGGAGCGAAACGCTAGCAGGCTTGGTGATCGATTGCACGGTCTGATTTTCAGTCATGTCTTTACCAGTCCGTTATGTCGGGCCATGCGAACGTGTGAATTGGCAGGTTTTGGATCAGTCGCGGTGGTTAATCATGATCTCGTCGAATGGAATTATGGTCTCTTTGAAGGAATGACGACCGAGCAGATTCTTCAGCAGTGGCCGGGCTGGGAGCTGTTTCGGGACGGTTGCCCGGACGGCGAGTCGGTCGTCGAAGTGACTGTCCGCGCGAAACGAGTCATTCAGCGTCTCCGCGCCAGCGACGGCAACGTCCTGCTCTTTTCCAGCAGCCATTTCCTCAGAGTTCTCGCCGCCTGCTGGTTGGGCTGGGAACCAAACGCAGGTCAGCGTCTGTTTCTAGGCACGGCAGCCCTCAGCATCCTCGGATACAATCACGGACGAAACGATCCAGTAATTCATCTTTGGAATGAATGTCGTCACGACGGCGAATGAGATGGCAACTGAAAGCGGTTGTCAAAATGCTGGATCGACCGTTCGTCGCCCCCCAAGTTTACGGCGAATTGCTGCTGGCTGCTTCTTGGCTTCCTCCGTTTGTTTCACGGCGGGTTAGTAGCGGGTTTTCATGACGGCTCCGGCAGTTTTACTCAGCTTCCTCCTTCGGGGGTGCGGACATCAGGTCGATGGCCCTGGGCGAAAGCTGAGTTCCTTTTTGCAGAGAATTTTTCACCAGCCCTAAGGCGACCAGTTTTGAGACGATCGATTCGACTTTTGAACCCAAATCGGGAAGTCGAAGTTCCAGATCCTGAATGAGCATTCCTTCATTGGGATTGTGGGCTAAAAACATCAACAGATTGAGACAATCAACACGATTGAATTCCGAGTTCTCCGGCAAAGCGTCCTTAAAAGCCTGACGAACCCTGCCCCAATCTCTTTTCCCTGATTTAGCCATACCGAATTCCCAAGTATTTCCAAAGTCCGATCTGATCAACATTCCCGCACAATTTGATTGCGTCCGAATGGTATGCGAACTCCGTTGAATGTCCACCAAGAGTTCACACGCTTTCTGGCGCGAAGGTGTTCCGGGGACACTCTATTTTTCCACGATTGAGGGCATGCTAGACGGTGCAGCGTCTAAGATGGGCGTGATGTTCTCGGAATCACGACATTGTACCGGACTCAAATAACTG
>JBAXBD010000554.1:0-4594 GCA_037142165.1 Schlesneria sp.
GACACCTGGCAATCCGATTGAACCCAGGACTGTAAATGCCGCTGCATCGTCGCTGACGCCATCAGGGATTTTCGCACACAAATTCTTGGGAACACTGACAATTTCCGCATGAGGACCATTGCTGGCAATGCGGTCTCCCGGCTCAAATCCTTCGACTCCTGAACCGACTTCAAGGACTGTCCCGACGTTACAGTAACCCAGCGGAATCGGTTGATCGAGTTTACTTCGAACAGCCATTAATGTCGGAACAAGTCCGTCAGTTTTGACTTTGTCGAGCACCTGCCAGACTTTGTCGGGCTGTTGCCGAGCCTTTTCCAGCAGACTCGCTTTGCCGAATTCGACCAGCATTCGCTCGGTTCCGGCCGAAACGAGGCTCACCCGAGTTTGAATGAGGATCTGACCCGGCCCAACGGCAGGGCAGGGGACCTCCGCTAGCTCTGTTTTACCATTCGCCAATGATTGCAGTATCTGTCGCATCCGTGCGATTCACTCATCAAATGACCGGGACTGCCAGTAAGAACGGACGGGAAGATACGTGGACATTTCAACTGCCACAAGTGCAGTTTCGGAACCCCACAAACGCGATACCCCGCAGATACAACAGACCGTTAATTTCGACCGGGTCTGGAATTGTTTTCGGGCGCGCGAGGTTTCACCCCGAGCCGCCTTGTGTTTTTTGGGATGGGACAAGCCTTCGAAGTCCCATCAAAACTCCAGGCCAGTAGAAGTAGCGAGACGAAGTAGAAGAACCAGAGCCCTGACTGTATCCACTTCCAGCGCTTGACGACCAATTCGTGAGGTCCACCAGCGATCTGAAATCAAAGTGAAATGCACGAGGGACTTGTTATTGCCCGAGTGAGATTTTTTATCATTTTTTAATGATCGATTGGCTGGTTCTTCCCCATCTGGACAGTATCATTTTATTGCCAATCGAAATTGCTTCGAATTAAAACAACGCCTCATCTCTTTTGTGCATGATCGCCAAATCGGCTCCGGAACCCTAATGAAAACCAGTGATTTCCTTCAGCGAGTTCGCCGCATAGCAACGAATATTGCCACATTAAACTTTGCTCCACTATTGCATACCGCGTGGCTCAGGTACAACCGAATTGACTATGGGATCGCAAAAAACATCGACCCGAAGCTTGGGCACTTTCACACGCATTCGGGTGGGCCAAGGCTCACTAAAGTGATCAAGACATTGAAGATTTCAAAGGACGATGTTGTCCTCGATCTCGGGGTTGGAAAAGGGATTGCAGCGATTACCCTCGCGCATCACTTCTTGTTGGTGATTGGCGTTGATCTATCGCAAGAACTGATCGATATCGCTAAACAAAACGCTTCAAAGGCTGGGGTCTCGAATATCGAATTCCACTGCGCTGATGCGCGCTACTTCAACGACAGGCTGGATCGCGTAACCCACGTGTATCTGTACAATCCATTTCCAGCGCCTGTGATGAAAGAGGCGTTGAGCAACCTTAAAGAGTCGATCCGCCAATCGCCTCGACAAATTACTCTGATTTATACAAATCCAACCTGTCATGATACCGTTGTCGCAGCAGGGTTTACGCATCGACGGGATGTGCACTTAAAGCAATTCTACAACGTTTCGATTTATGACATCGGTGGTGTGTAAAGCGATTAGAGTATGGGAATCGCTTCAGATCGACCGTCTCTTTTCAGTGTTCAGTGAAGCCGCTGAATTGATTCTGCTGTGACATGACCAGGGCGCAAGCGGCCCTGAATTGACGTGGCTCGTAGAAAAGCGTACGCGTCAGAGCGCCCGCTCCTCCGATTATCTTGCTTCGGTTTGAAGGCTGTAATCTTCGATTTTTTTATGCAAAGTGTTTCGATTGATGCCCAGTTTGACGGCCGCCTTGGTCTGTGTTCCCTGGCAGGTTCGAAGAACTTGAAGAAGGACTTCCTTTTCCACTAAAGAGACAATCCGTTCGTGAATATCCTGCGCTTCATCGCCCGCTTCCATCAGGCCGAGGGTGACAAGTTCACTACACATCTTTTGGATACCACCCGTTTTGGCACGACTGATTCTGACGGGGGCCAAGCCTCGAACGTGCGGTGGAAACAGGTCCATTACTAACGTTTCCGCGGTGCACAGAACAGTTGCCCGCTCGATATAATTTTGAAGTTCTCTCACGTTTCCGGGCCAGGAATAGGCTTGCAGCATCGAAATCACGTCAGCGGGAATTTTGGGAATCGGTCGACCGTTCGCGGCCGCGTACTTCCTGGCAAAAAACGTGACCAGAGCTTCAATGTCTTCCGGACGATCACGAAGCGGAGGCAAATAAACCGGAACGACGTTCAGGCGATAATAAAGGTCTTCTCGAAAACGTTCTGCATCGATTTCATCAAGCAGGTCACGGTTCGTTGCGGCGACAATCCGACAGTCGACGCGAATCGTCTTCGTATCCCCAACCCGCTCAAACTCTTGCTCCTGCAGCACTCGAAGCAGCTTCACCTGCAGCGTGTAGCTCATCGAATTGATTTCGTCGAGAAAAATCGTTCCGCCGTGTGCCGCTTCAAATCGCCCGGTCCGATTCTCGTGAGCACTTGTGAATGCCCCTTTGACATGCCCAAAAAGCTCGCTTTCAAGCAGACTTTCGCTAAGAGCACCGCAATTGACTCGGATAAATGGACCGGACGCGCGAGGGCTCAGCTCGTGCAGCGCGCGCGCGATCAATTCTTTCCCTGTTCCCGTTTCTCCCATCAGTAAAACCGTTGCCGAAGTGCTGGCGACCTGCCTCGTCAGGCGATAGACATCGGTCATGGCGGGACCATTGCCGATCATCCCGTCCAGGACGATGGAGCCGTTTTTCCCGTTTCCAACAGTACTCATCTTCCTCTACCCCTCGTATTCCTATGCTCGTCCGCCGAACATGCTGCTGGTATTATGAGCCGAGAACCAGGAATTCAAGGCAAAATCGCGAATGATTGTGATGATTCGACATTTGTATTCGACGCGGAAAACAAAAAGTGCTCGCTTTGTAGTCATGAAAGCCTACCAGTAGTGCATAATATCACGCAACAGCTTCCATGCAGGCGATTCTTCTTTGATATGCAAGCAACATGCCTGTTTGCACGGAATGCACGTGTCCAGATTCAAACTCGCTAAAAAAACAACACACTGGCGATTGCTGAAAACTCCATAAGGAATTTTTTTCCGATCGGGAAAGTGCTCCGTTCATTGTGTAGAATTCGAGAACTCACACCAAAAACTTAGTTGCGGCTCGGCAATGGCCATTGCTGAGGCCCGGATCCCATAGAAGGGTTCGAATATGTTTCGTAGCTTGCGTGTAACCGTTTCCATCACAGGAGTTTACGGTTGCAGCCTTTTTGTGACCGCAATTTTTTTCATTTTTGGACAGTGTGGTCTGTTCGCGATTGCTGCCAACGCGGCACCGACCAAAGCGCCAAAAAAACCAGAGCCTCCGCCGCATGTCGCCGAAAGACACCAAAATATCGCAAAGGTTGACCTCAGTATTCGCCCTGCGGTGCTGGCTTCCGCCGCTAAAATCGATGCAATGGTTGATGCCAACTATGCCCGGTACTCGATAAAACCGAATTCGATGACCACTGACGAGCAGTTTCTACGTCGAATTTATCTTGATATCACGGGCACGATCCCGACCCTCAAGCAAGTTCGGCTGTTTGGCTCCAACAGCGATTCGCAAAAGCGATCAAAGCTAATCGACACCCTTCTTAATCAAGAAGGATATGCCAGCAATTTCTACAATTACTGGTCTGATATTTTGCGTCTCAAAGATGGGCAATTGACTAACAATGTTCCCGGTAAGCCATACTGCGAATGGGTGAAGGAAAGTCTTGAGACCAACAAGCCCTATGACAAATTTGTTTACGAAATGCTCACCGCAGAAGGGAAGGTCTGGGATAACCCTGCTTCCGGTTATATCTTGCGGGATTCGGGAATGCCGCTGGATGCGATGAACAACACCGTACGAGTGTTTCTTGGAACACAAATCGGTTGCGCTCAATGCCACAACCACCCGTTCGATCATTGGACTCAGAAAGAGTTCTATGAAATGGCAGCGTTCATGGTCGGCACGACAACTCGCCGAAACGGGCAGGATAAAAAATTCGGTGGCGGAAATGTCATTAACAAACTGAAGGATGAACTGAAAAAGACTGATCCGAAATACGATGGAGGCGGGAAGTATAATCGGTTTTTCAACGGCAACCTGATGGAGGTCTACGACCGTCCGGCAAAGCTACAGCTTCCACATGATTATCAATACGACGACGGCAAGCCCAAGCAGAATGTCGATCCGAAGACCATTTTCGGGCCTCCAGCGAAAATAGAAAAAGGAGAATCACCTCGAATTGCCTTCGCCAAATGGATCACTTCGCCGGAAAACCCTCGATTCGCAAAGGTGATTGCAAATCGCCTGTGGAAGAAATCTTTCGGAGTCGGACTGATCGAACCGATCGATGACATCAAGGATAATAGCCAACCAGAAAATCCTGAATTGATGGAATTTCTGACTCAAGAAATGATCCGCCTGAAATTTGATGTGAAAGAATATCTCAGAATTATTTACAACTCGAAGACCTATCAGCG
>JBAXBD010000555.1:0-4594 GCA_037142165.1 Schlesneria sp.
TTGTGACATTTCCAAAGTATCCGGCCAGGCAAACGACGATTCACGGTCTTTTTTCGGAGTGAAATCGGTTGCCATCACCGGGATTTTTCCCTCTCCCGTTTTCCAAAAGGCCAGCGCGAGGTCACCGGTTCCGGTACAGACATCCAGAATCGGAGCAGTTCCCTTCGGCGCGACCATGCGAATCGTACGCCAGCGCCAATAGTAATCCACGCCCCCTGAAAGAACGTGATTCATCAGGTCGTAACGGCCTGAGATCTCACCAAACATCTGACGGACACGAGCTTCTGATTTATCAACCGTGGCGGACATATTATTGATCTTCAAGAATCAGGATGATTCGTTCTGTTTATAGGTTTGACGTTAGAAGCCGACACCTGGCCCGATTCGGCTTTGTTTATCTATCCAGGCCATATTCAGACCAGCGTTCTGCAACCTGCTCGACAATTTCTTGTGACATTTCCAAAGTATCCGGCCAGGCAAACGACGATTCACGGTCTTTTTTCCGTGTTGCATCAATGCCAATACGACTGCTCATCGTTGGAGTTAAAGGAGTGTAGTCATCATCCCTCGCAAGACCATCAGAGAAGAGAAAATCTCGACTCGGACACGCATTGTTACCCACCGTGAACCACACGAGATCTTCGCATTTCACATCAATATCCGCGTCGACGATCACGACGGTTTTCGTTTGACCAAAATTTTCCATGCCCCAGATCGCATGCAGGACTCGTCGCGCCTGATGCTCGATCGTTGTGCGAATGCTGACGAACAACAGGTTTCGGCCTGCGCCGGAAAATGGCTGATGGATATCGACGATTTCTGGCAAAAGCCGTTTCAGCAGCGGCAGCGACATTCGCTCGGTCGCCAAGGCGGTCCAGGACTCTTCCCCCGGAGGTGTTGACGACACGACGGTTGCTGGAAACACCGGGTTGGCTCGATGAGTGATGGCAGTCACCTGGATGATTGGCAATTCTCGCCGAACGTAACGACCGTTTCCCCGTGCGACGGAAAGTGCCTTCGATGACCTGGGATTCGCCGCGTCAAGATAACCTTCGATGATAATTTCGGCGGCAGCCGGAACCTCAAGCTCATTCGAGCGGCAGCGAACCTGCTCCAGACTGGCCCCGCGCAAAAGCCCCGCGAACAGTCGCGGGTCACTCATTCCCGGCAGAGAGGCAGCAAGAGCAACGACGGGATCGCTACCGAGAACGATCGCCACAGGCAGGTTTCGTTGAGACTCAATCGCCGCGTTGATCAAATCGCGTTGATCGCAGGCCCCGTCGTAAATCGCAAGCTCGCTCTGAGCGGTCACCACGAGTGGAGAATTGAAAATCGTGGTTTGTCCCGTTGTCGGATGACAGGTCACGATTTGTCCCGATGTGATCACCGGATCAGACTCGCCCGGCCAGCATCTGGGAACCGGCAGATCCCACAGATTGACGTCACGTCCCAGACGAACAACCTGCTGGCAGGTGGCAGCCTTGATCCGCTTCGGCGCCCACCTGCTCAGCCCCCCCCAGCCAGGAACAAGTCTTCACGCATCTCGCCACCCACCCGGTTGATCTGTCAGCCAGCGTCGATCAAGTTCCGCAGCGACGTCATCCAGATCCGAAACGCCAAGACACAGACAAAGCCGACGTCGACTTCCCAGCAGATTCGTCACCACAGGGATCTTGCTGTTTTTCACGTTTTCAAACAGGAGCGCGGGGCCTCCCTCGGAAGACGATTTTGCGACTCGTTCCGTGATGGCAGCCATTTCCAGGGCCGAATCGACCAGGACCGTAATTCGGACGAGCTCACCGTTGTCTTGCAGTACGGCGAGGAATTCGGCCAACGAGGCGAAAGTCATAATCATCCTAATTTACACGATCTGTTTCCGAACCAGACCCGTATTGTAGCGGATTTGGTTCCAACCGTCCGCCGTGAAGACCTGACGAAAACAGATTCTCTTTCTCAGGCACTTTTGTTTCTTCGCTCGATATGACGAACCCTCGCAACTCGCCAAACCGTATCGACATGATACTGAAATTATGATACGGGTGGGGCTGGCGAACAGACGCCCGAGGCACGGATGCTGAAGGACCAGTGATGAATCCTGATTTTTTACAGTCAATTTGGACGTTCGTCGTCACGCTCGCCTGTTATTGCGCTGTCGCTACGGAACTGATTTCGCCCAAGTTTGAAAAGATGCCTGAGGAGGATGTTGATCAGGCGATCGCCATCTATGATGAAATGGTTCGGCTCGACCCTGATTCTCCCAAGGCCTACTTAAGGCGTGGATACGCATGGACGATCAGGCGAGATTATGACAAAGCGATCTCCGACTATGAAACCGCCATTTGCATTGAACCCGATTCCGCAGGTCCCTATCTTCTTCGCGCGAGCGTCTGGAAAGAACTGAAACGCTTTGATTACGCTCTGGCCGACGTTAATGAAGCGATCCGGCTCAATCCTGAACATCCAAACTCATATCTCCAGCGAGCGATGATCTGGAGCCTGACCAAAGAATTGGATAAAGGACTGGCCGATTGCGACGCGGCCATCCTGCTTGATCCGACTTACGCCCCATCCTATTCAGAACGGGGTTGTCTGCGGATGTCAAAGGGTAACCTTACCCTGGCCATGGCCGACTTTGACGAAGCGATCCGACTCGATCCAAACGATGCCAGCAGTTACGGCAACCGGGGCTGTGTCTACGTGGAACAGAAGAAAACGGAACTGGCGTTCGCAGACTTTGCCGAATCGATTCGCCTGAACCCCAATGATCCGAAACCTTACTACAATCGAAGCCTGGTTCATCACAGTCGTAACGAATGGGACCTGGCAATTCGCGACTGTACCGAAGCGATTCGACTTGATCCGACCAAGGGACAACCGTACTACTGTCGCGGTCGTTCCTTTCTTTTCAAAGGTGATAACCTTCAGGCGATTTCGGACTTTGATAAGGTTCTCACTTTCACACCCGATGATTTCAGCACTTTTGTCCACTGGGGAACGGCGTGGGCCAACAGAAATCGTTGGACCGAAGCAATTTCAGATTTCAGCAACGCACTTCGGCTGAAACCGGAAAATGCCGAGACGCTAGACCGTCGCGCTCGATGTCTGTTTTCAATCAGCAGTTTTGATCTCGCGATTGCCGATGCCAGTGAAGCGATTCGCCTTGAGCCGGCTCGCGCCAGTTTCCGTACGAGCCGTGGAGCGATCCTGGTGAATCGGAGTTTGAAACGGGATTTGAAAGAGGATCTGGACCAGGCCATCGCCGACTACAATGAAGCGGTGCGACTCGATCCGCATGATGCGATCATTTTCACGAATCGAGCGATTGCATTTTACATTCAGAAGAAATTTGGAATCGCAACACTCGATGCGATCGCGGCTGATGAACTTAATCCACGACACCTTCCCGTTGATCACATGAAAGACGTCGCGAATCTTTCGAAACAGGCGGCTGACCGAATCCTTGTCGGCCGTAACGACGAAAACCAGGAAGACCTTACGTTTGCCGCGGCCTTTTTTGATCGAGGAGTCGCACACTACGTCTTAAAGCGTGATGAAACCGCGATCAAGGACCTGAGTGAAGCGATCAATCTTGATCCCGGATCTTCCTTGAGTTACGCATTTCGCGGTCGAATATACTTGAGGAATAAACAATGGGATTCTGCCATTCAGGATTTCAATTCTGCGATTCGGTTGAAGCCCGATGATTCCACGTTCTGGATGGCTCGCGGAGAGGCTCGCGCAGCCAGAAAGGAATGGGTCACCGCCTGTGACGACTTTCGCGAAGCCATCCGGCTCGACCAGCGGCTGACTCGAGCATTTGCCCATCGCGGTGCTGCTTGGCAAGCGATGCAGGAATGGGAAGAGGCGATTGCCGACTACGATCAAGTCACGCACGGATCACCGCTATACGTTCATGCCCCGAAGGATCGGGTACCAGCAGCCCCAGTCGCGACCAAGGCCGCGACGAACGGCGTCAAAACCGATTCAAAAATCGTCAACGTGTTCGAGATGGTGGCGAAACCATCAAAAGGGATTTTCTCTCACACAACCGATAGTTCATCCGGCGGAGCTGCTGGTTTTTTCAGTAATCTCCCTCAGGCAATCACGACCACAACTCAAAAACTTGGCGAAACGCCAACGGCACAACCAGCGACCAATCAAACGCCCAGCCCGGGGGCGATTGCGGGAAGCGATGTGGAGCTGGATCCTCTGTATTTGAAGGCTTTTCAAAATCGGGCGGAATGCCATGAAGCGATGAACGCCTGGACAAAAGCCATCGCTGACTATCAACGATTGATTGAGCTTATCCCCAGCGAGGGATTGGCCTATCGCCGAATTGCGTGGTTAAAGGCGACGTGTATTGCTCCAGACATACGAAGTGGTGTCGATGCGGTCAGCTTCGCCCTACAGGCAAAGCAGCGTTCGAAGCGCACCGATCCGGAAGACCTGATTGTTCTCGCGGCGGCCTATGCAGAAGCGGGTGATTTCATGAAGGCTGTCGATTATCAATCACGAGCCTGTGAACTTGTCGTCCGCTCGAATGAAAAAGAGTATCAGACTCGTCGACAACATTTCGCTTCGCTGGAATTTCAGC
>JBAXBD010000556.1:0-4587 GCA_037142165.1 Schlesneria sp.
TGTTTTCCACTTCAGTTCGTTCTGGTGGGGCTCGAAGACTCGACCACACCCTACAAGACAGCGAGTTTGAAGTTGGCCAACTTTTTTAACTTAATCAATTTCAAAACCAAAGCTAGACTCTACAAAACAGGGAACTTGGCCAACTTTGCCAACTTTGTTTTCCACTTCAGTTCGTTCTGGTGGGGCTCGAAGACTCGACCACACCCTACATGACAGCGAGTTTGAAGTTGGCCAACTTTTTTAACTTGATCAATTTCAAAAACTGAGCCAGACTCTACAAAACAGGGAACTTGGCCAACTTTGCCAACTTTGTTTTCTACTTCAGTTCGTTCTGGTGGGGCTCGAAGACTCGACCACACCCTATAATACGGACGAACGGAGGCGAACAAAGGAGACAGGCACCTCCCAGGCTCGAAGCCAGTCCCCTTTTTTGGGTCCGCTTGATGTGGTGGAATGGGTCGTTTGGGAGGGTTTATTTTCCGGGATCAGACCTGCCATTGACGTTTTTTGCCGATTCCCGCATAGTTCTGCCCTCCCTAGACCCCGCCGTTTCTCATTATTCAGCTAGAAGTTTGCTCGATGTCCGAGACGCCTGATCGTTTGGAAGCCGTTCGACTGGAAAAGCTCGCGAAAATCGAAGCGCTGGGTCTTGATCCGTGGGGACAACGCTTCGACAACCATATTGCTATCGAAGCGGCTCGTCAGCAGTGCCCGACCGAAGCAGGGACCGACGGAGCGACCGTGCGGGTCGCCGGCCGGATCATGAAGTGGCCGAAGACCGGCAAGCTGAACTTTGTCCATATTAAGGACTACAGCGGCAGCATCCAGCTGATGCTCTCTCAGAAGGATTCGACTCCTGAAACGTGGTCGCTACTGGAATGTCTCGATCTGGGGGACCTGATCGGGGTCGAAGGCCGTCTGCGAGTCACCAATACCGGCGAAAAGACGATTTTCGTGACTCAACTGGTGATTCTCTGCAAGTCGCTGGCTCAGCCCCCGGAAAAGTTTCACGGGTTGCAGGATAAAGAACAACTGCTGCGTCAGCGTTACACCGATCTGATCTACACCGAAGGGGTGCTGGATCGTATGTTCAAGCGGTTGCGGATCATCGATTCGATCCGATCGACGTTGCGTGGCGAGAACTTTTTCGAAGTTGAAACTCCCGTCCTGCACGCAATTGCTGGTGGTGCGGCAGCTCGTCCGTTTGTCACTCATCATAATGCACTCGACATTCCGCTCTTTCTGCGAATTGCGCTGGAACTGCATTTGAAGCGATTGATGGTTGGCGGCATCGAGCGGGTGTACGAGATTGGTCGTGTCTTCCGGAATGAAGGGGTGGATAGCACTCATAATCCCGAATTCACGATGATCGAGCTTTACCAGGCCTACGGCGACTATAACTCGATGATGGATCTGGCCGAGAAGCTGATTTCTCAGGCGGCAATTTCGGCAAACGGGACGGCGATCGTGCCGTGGGGCGAAAAGACGATCAACTTTACGCCTCCCTTCCAGCGAGCCAAGTATGGCGACCTGTTCCGCGAGCACGCCGGTTGCGACATGCACGACGTCGAAGCGGTGGCGGCCGCGGCCAAGAAGCTGCACATTGCCACAGCCGATCGGCATCCGGACGTGATCGTCAACGACGTGTTTGAAGCGACGGTGGAAGACAAGCTGATCGGACCGGTATTCGTCATCGACTACCCGGCTTCAATGTGTCCGCTGACGAAGCGGAAGCGGAATGAGCCGGCGATTGCGGAACGGTTTGAGATGTTTGTTGATGGTATGGAAGTCGCCAACGCTTATACAGAACTGAATGATCCTCGATTGCAGGAAGAGCTGTTCCGAACTCAGCTTGCCGGTCTGCCGGAAGAGGATTCGATGGCCAAAATGGATCACGACTTCGTCCGTGCGCTGAAGGTTGGGATGCCTCCTGCGGGCGGGATGGGGATCGGGATCGATCGACTGATCATGCTGCTGACGAATACCAACAGTATCCGGGACGTGATTTTCTTCCCGCTGCTGAAGCCTGAACACTAACCGAATTTTTGCCAAAGGATTGGCCATGTACAAAATGCTTCTCTGCCAACGGTATCTACGGACACGTTATATCGCACTGGCAAGCATCATCAGCGTAACGCTGGGTGTGGCGACGATGATTGTCGTCAATTCCGTGATGGCGGGGTTCGGCAGCGAGATGCGGAACCGAATCCAGGGGATTCTGTCCGACATCATCGTCGAAACTCGCAGCATGAACGGCGAATTCGATCCTGAAGGGCACATGCAGCGGATTCGGGAACTGGTTGGCAAGTACATTTCCGGCGTGACGGCGACGGTCGAGGTTCATGCGATTCTCAGTTACAAGTCGCTGGGTGATTATGTCCCTCATCCGGTGAACCTGGTGGCCATTGTGCCTGAGAGCAAAGCGGAGGTTGGTCCGCTGATCGATTATCTGCAGAGCTATCACAACCAGGTTGAGAATGGACGTGAAATCCCTGCGGAACGATCTCGAACTGAGCCACTTGGTTGGGAATTGACTCCCGCCGCGATGGCTCGACGCCAGGAAAAGGCTGACTACTATCGGCAGATGGAAAAACTGCGGCATCAGATGCGGGCTCAGCGCGAGAAGGAAGAAGGGAATCCTGGCGATCCGTTTGCTGACACGTCTGGCGAAGACGGGGCAACTGCTGAAAGCGAGGAAGACCCAGGACAACTGCAAAAGGGTCGGCTTTATGTCGGGGTTGGCCTGGCAACGTACCTGTCGATCGATCCAGAGACCAAGGAATCGAAGACCTACAATATGATCCGTCCGGGCGATGATGTTCGGATCACGACTTACTCTGCAGGAACCCCGGCACCGAAATATTTCGTGGCGACGGTGGTCGACACGTTTAAGACGGGGATGAGCGAATACGATTCGAACCTGGTTTATTGCAATCTCGAACAGCTTCAAGAAGTTCGAGGGATGATCCGGCACAACGAAGACGGCACGGAAACACGTGCGTTTACGTCGCTGCAGATCAAGCTGAAGGATTACAAAGACGCTCCGAAAGTGATCGAAATTCTGCGATCCCACTTCAGTGCCGAGAACTTCAACGTCAACACGTGGGAACAGCGACAGGGTCCATTACTGGCGGCGGTGGATGTTGAATCGTCGATTCTCAACATCCTGTTGTTTCTGATTATCACAGTAGCAGGGTTCGGGATTCTGGCGATCTTCTTCATGATCGTGGTCGAGAAGACTCGCGACATCGGCATTCTGAAAGCACTGGGAGCCAGTTCGTCCGGTGTGATGTCGATTTTCCTCACCTATGGACTGCTGCTGGGGATGGTTGGTGCTGGAGCGGGTGTTGGAGTCGGTTTGTTATTCGTCGCCTACATTAATCAGATTGAAAAGTTTATTTCGTATGTAACAGGTCGCGAAGTGTTTCCCGAGAAGATTTACTACTTCAAGGACATCCCGACGCATGTTGATCCCTTTACGGTGTTCTGGGTGGCATTCGGTGCAGTGATGATCGCTGTGTTGGCCAGTGTTCTTCCAGCCCGACGAGCGGCGCACCTTCGTCCCGTTCAAGCATTGAGATATGAATGATTGTCGGATTTGTGCCACTGCTTCGGAGAAGCTGTGTCTTCGAGGTTAACGTAGCGATCTGAAGAGCACTGCTTGACCGAGGACGGTCAAGCAGTGGCACAGGAACGATAAATTGTATTTAACCTGGAATTCGTCTTCCTTCAGTTATATTTTCATGGAACGGAAGCCATGTCCACCACAATCATGACCTCGAATAATCCACTTTTACGCGAGTCCATCGCCATGCCCATACCGCATGTGGCCGCGCTGGCCGTTCAAAAGGCTTACCGCAAAGGTGAGCACAGCGTCCCGGTTCTGCATGGAGTCGATATCTCCGTTCGGAAGGGGGAGTTTCTGTCGATTATTGGACAGTCGGGTTCGGGGAAAAGTACGCTGATGCACTTGATCGGGTTGCTGGATACACCGGACGTCGGTGAAGTACAGCTTGAAGGGCAGCGGATCGATGACCTGCCGGTGCGGACTCGAGATGAACTGCGGAATCGAGTCTTCGGGTTCGTGTTTCAGTTCTATCATCTGCTGCCTGAACTGAGCCTGATGGAAAACGTGTTAACTCCGCTGATGATTCGGCATTCGATCTGGAATTATTGGACCAGACGGCGCGAATTTCATGATCGGGCAAAAGCGATGATCGACCGGGTTGGACTGGGGCATCGATTGACTCACAAGCCATCAGAACTGTCTGGCGGCGAGATGCAGCGGGCGGCGATTGCCCGGGCATTGGTGGCTCAGCCCGAGATCCTGCTGGCGGACGAACCGACAGGTAATCTGGATGCAAAAACCGGTCGGGAGATCATTGACCTGATGGCCAGATTGAATGAGAGAGAGCAGCTGACTATTATCATGGTGACTCACGACAAGTCCATTGCAGCGGAAGCGCATCGCACAGTCAGGCTGTGTGAAGGACGAATCGAGACCCTGACCGATGCTGCATGACTGTGTTTCTTTCTGATTGGGTTTATCCGAACGACATTTGAAAGAAGCCCGCCTTATTGACAAGG
>JBAXBD010000557.1:0-4577 GCA_037142165.1 Schlesneria sp.
CGTGGTTGCCCGTCTGGCCGCTCGTCAGGAAATCGCGACCGATTCGAGTGAGACTCGTTCATGCCCAAAAGAGTCGATCCACTTGACCCGCAATCACTGTCGGTTCAATGTGTTGGCATCTCGTATTCCATGAATGCGTATCATCGCCCCGGAACAAACGACATGATCGAGCGAAAAGCGTGGAGTCGAGACGAACAACTGGCGGCGTTTTGTCTTTAAAACGGAGCCTGTTTGAACTGGCTGTATGACAAAGCCTTTGATCGAGGACTGGTCACGTTTTCTGACGATCTGAAGGTCGTCATTTCTCCCGTCCTGCGCGACCAATCACCGTCTCAATTCCGCCAACGGGCGCTACTGGATATTGAAGGAGCAAGCCTCAACCTGCCCGCTCGATTCGCTCCCGATCCAATCGACTGGCATTCCATCGCGAGCATGTGTTTCAGAGTGCGGAACCTTGATGATGTCTGGACGCTCGGAAATTACGATAGGATTCGAAGTCGAGTGTCGGCAGAGTAGCCGCCAAGTCGTTGCTTCCATCGGGACGAGCCCAATGGAGAGCAGGCCAATGAGCTGCTTTCGGTGTAGCCGACCAGTTGTGATCCCGCCGGGGCAAGCCCAGCGGAAATCAAAAAGAGATACCGTCCGCAGCATGCTGGCACTTGCACGCATTGTCGAAATGCAGGACGAAGCCGAGGTCGCAATGGGATGGTTGATGGTATTCGGTTTCCGTTGGGCTTGACCCAATGGGACCAACAACTGCAAGCTACTTAATTGGCCCCAATGAAAGAAGGTCTCCGTCCGGCTTGCCCGGATGGAAGTAGCGATTCGATAGCTCGCTGTCAGGAACCAAGCAGACAACATGATCGAGCGAAGAGCGTGGAGTCGCGACGAACAACTGGCGGCGTTTTGTCTTTATTGCAGAACGCCGTTCGGGAAGCTTCACGCCCGTAACCCTGAAATCATCACCCTCGCCGCCAAGCTTGGACGGACGCCATCTGCTGTCGCGATGAAGGCATGCAACTTCGCCAGCCTGGACCCCGTCGTCCAGGCACGAGGTGTTTCCGGACTCGGGAACGTCGCTCGTGCCGACCGGGAACTCTGGTCAGAGTTTCGAGAAAATCCAACATCGATTGCGGAACTCGCGGAATCGGCATTTGAATCAGCAGTTCCAACCGAGATTCATCGCGAGGATGACGAAGTATTGATTCCAAGCGGGCCAACAGAATCCTTCTCGATGCTTCGGGTTCGACTCGTGCAAACATTTTTTCGCAAGAGTGTGCTCGCCAGCTATGAGAACCGTTGCGCGATTTCGGGGGTGACGGTCCCGTCGCTGTTAGTCGCCAGCCACATCATCCCATGGAGCGTTAACGAGTCTCGTCGGGCTGATCCGCGAAACGGAGTCTGCTTGAACTCGCTCTATGACAAAGCCTTTGATCGAGGACTGGTCACGTTTTCTGACGACCTGAAGGTTGTCATTTCGCCAGTCCTGCGCAGCCACCGTCTCAATTCCACCAATGGGCGCTTCTGGACATTGAAGGAGCAAGCCTCAACCTGCCCGCTCGATTCGCTCCCGATCCGATTTCACTGGCATTCCATCGCGAGCATGTTTTTCAGAGTGCGTGACCGGACGAGAGGAATCGAACATAATTCTGCGAAACATACATAGCACATTCACCATTTCGATGACTTCGATTTCTGACCCTCACGCAGGTTACCGTCTTAACCGTTGCGTCAGAAACAAGATCCTACACACATGCCCCATAGCCGAAGGCCCTCACTATGCCGAGCACGTGCTGTCCCACGCCTCAACGTGACGTTTTTAGAAAACACCGATTATTCTGACAACCTACATTTACAGCGAATTTGTTTTCCCTATATTTGCGAGTGCGTCTTTCGCTCAGCGTATCACGGAAATACCTACTCAATCCAATTTTTTCAGGTTACAATCCAAACATGAATTCGATCGAACTTTTTGCCGGTGCCGGCGGACTTGCCCTCGCCACCGCTAACGCAGGATTTCATCACAAGGCCGTGCTGGAGTGGAACCCCAACGCGTGTAAGACATTACGCCAGAACCAGGCCGACGGGATTGATCAACTTAAAAACGCACGAATCATTGAAGGCGATATCAGCAATTTCGACTTCACCGAATACGCGGGGAAGATTGATCTAGTTTCGGGCGGTCCGCCGTGCCAGCCATTTTCAATTGGTGGCAAACATGCGGGAATGGACGATAAGCGAAACATGTTCCCTCATGCTGTCAGAGCTGTTCGGGAGATCGCGCCAAAGGCGTTCATTTTTGAAAATGTGAAGGGACTGCTTCGTGGCAGCTTCACGAACTATTATCAATACATCATCCATCAACTCACCTACCCACAGATGATCAGTAGCGGTGACGAGGAGTGGACGGACCATTCAGCCCGGCTCGAGAAGGCAATCACAAAAGGGAGCGAGTCTGGGTTGAAGTACAACGTCATTTACCAATTGTTGGATGCGGCGGACTATGGAGTCCCGCAGCATCGACATCGCGTCCTCATTGTTGGAATTCGTTCGGACTTGAAGCTTCAATTTTCATTTCCGCAAAAGACGCACGAGCAAGACGGTCTGCTTCATGACATGTGGGTAACCGGCGAATACTGGGAACGTCACAGAATACCTAAAAAGAACAGGCCGTTGGTTCCGATCCAGCTCAAATCGCGCGTTCAAAATTTGCGTTCATTGTTTCCGGGAATGTTGCTACCAGCTTGGCGGACAGTGCGGGATGCGATCTCAGACCTCCCCGATGTCGCCCCCGGCGAAAGTTGCTCTAAATTTGCTAATCATTTCTGCAATCCAGGTGCCCGTTCGTATGCCGGCCACACAGGTAGCCCGTACGACGAGCCTGCAAAAGCACTGAAGGCTGGCGACCACGGTGTGCCAGGCGGAGAAAATACACTTCGATTTGACGACGGATCGGTACGCTATTTTAGCGTTCGTGAGTGTGCCCGTATTCAGACCTTTCCCGACGACTGGAGGTTCCAGGGATCGTGGACGGAATCCATGCGGCAATTAGGAAACGCCGTTCCGGTGCAAATGTGTGAAGTGGTGTCCAAAGAGTTGCATCGGCTGCTTTTAGAACGGAAAGTCGTTGTTCATGGCTAAGAAGGCGGCAGCAGCTCACGTAAAAGAGCCTTTCGATCGCGCGAAACATGTTTACAAAAACGATGCCTTCGTCGAGCTGATAAAAGACGCCATCCGTTTCTTTAACGGGACACCGGTCCAACCTCTTCCACCGGCAGAGCGGTTTCACGGCACTGGAATTTATGCGTTGTATTACACGGGTCACGCCGAACCATATTCCAAGTATGCCGAACTCAACCGACTTTCCTACGATTTCCCGATCTACTTGGGAAAGGCCGTTCCTAAAGGGTGGAGGCAGTCGAGGGCGGATCGGACCGATCACAAACCGTCGCCCGAGCTATACTCCAGATTAACCCAACACGCGAACAGCATAAATAAAGTCGACAGCCTTTCGATCAGCGATTTTTCCTGTCGTTTCATGATTTTTGATGGACCAAGCTCTGACATGATCGGCACGCTTGAAGCAGCGGTGATCAAATGGAAGAAACCGCTTTGGAACAGCTACCTTGACGGCTTTGGAAACCACGACCCGGGTAAAGGTCGATACGAGCAATCGAAATCAGATTGGGATGTTGTTCATCCCGGTAGAACATGGGCGAATAAATGCAAAGGAAAAACTCCAACAAGGGAGAGTCTACTCGATGGTATCGAGAAATTCTTAAGCAAAGTCGGCCAATCGAAAAGCGCACCGATTGATCCAAGCGGCGGTTCAGCGTTTAATTGAGACGGGAGCAGTGACAGGCAGCCGATCCAAAATCTGGGTGGACTCGAGCGTCAAGACGATAAAGCGGATACATAAGGCGACAACGCGTTTGTCATTCCAATGGCATGGATCTCTGAGCTGACATTGTGATCCCAACGAAAAACTCCAGCGTAACCGCTGTGCCGGATAAAATGGTATACAATTCATTGACCGAAGACCCTCGTGATAACGGATGCGCCATTTCCCTAGGCTTACGGCGTTACTGAAAAAGCGGATTGCCCAAAAATATGGTGCTATTTAAGAGTACTCTCGCCGATGATGTCTGGCGATAATTGTGCGTTTCGACCCGAAAGATCGACCTGCTCTTCTGTCGTGGTTAATCGCCGTAGCCTCTATTTTAAAAATCCAGATTGTTCCTGCGAGGGGTCGATAATGGCCGCCACTGACGCGCCCAAGCCCATGAGTGTTCTTGTCAGTAGCGGAATCGTAGGTCCCATTAGTAGGATGTTGGCGGTAGAATGTGCTCGCACGATTAACAGAGCTTCCGGAAATCGTGTCGAAAAAGCACGGGAAATTGAAAGAATCGAATGGCATGAAAACGCTTTAACCCTAAGCAGATTTAACTACAGAACCGACTTCAACCAAAACATTTTAAAGAAAAAATGGCCAAATCGGCCGTTTGCTGAGGCAACGCGTCAATGCAGGGCAATCGCATCTTATTCCGCTTTAAAGCCTGTGATAATTCGTTCGAGGA
>JBAXBD010000558.1:0-4575 GCA_037142165.1 Schlesneria sp.
GCCGAACTTTGTCGGATTGTGCTCATGGAATGGCTTCCTGCCGTCATCGAGGCCGACTTCGCTCGATGTGGTGACTCGATGTTCGAATACGGCAAAGTGGTCGGAGAATTCTTTTCGCCGACTCAGGGTGGCGTCTTCGCTCATCCTCGAATGTACGAGTGGGCAGACACAGTTCGACAGCGCGGGATTTCTGGTGTCGCCCAGACATCGTGGGGGCCAACGCTCGCCGCACTCTGCTCAAGTGACGCAATGGCACAGCAGTTACATCGCGACTTCGCCGGAGATGCGACATGGAACGATTGCTCGTTCCATGTCGTTTCACCTTTGAATCGCGGAGCGATTGTCAATGTCTCATGAGGGTGGAATTCTCGATCGCTTAATGATGCTATCCTCTGAGGCATCTCCGAAATGAACTAGCTCACAGTGATGTCACGAGTGACAATGTTGCTATCGTAAATTCCGAAAGTGGCCCCGTCGTTGACTTGGAACGAGATCGTCCGCGTTAACGCGCTCGGCAATTTTCCGGTGTAACTGAATTTGATCGACCTTAACGCCGCCTGGTAGTTCGCCAGAGTGTCCGTTCCGGTCAGCACCAGCCGTCCTGTTGCCGAGAAGTATGTCCCCGAGATGTTGGCCGTGTTGACGAATGTGAGGACATCCTTGCCGATGGTATAATTGTTTGAGATCTGGATCACAGCACCCGTTAACGTCGTGACGCTCGGATCGTAGATAATCAACGAATTCGTGACATTCAAAGCGGGACCAGTTGCTTTGTACGCCAGCGGTGTTGATTCAATATTCGACAAGAATGCAACACCGTTCGGAGATGTGAAAATAATATTGCGAGTGACAATATTACTTTGATGAACTCCTACAGAAATCTGGAAATTGGCGATTCGGGCGATACTCGGCGGATTCAGTGACGTCGTGGTGTAAGTTACTGACTGCAGAAGATTCTGGTAGGTGGTCAACGAACCGGAACCCGTAAACGTCAGAGTTCCATTCGTAGCATTGTATGAACCGTTGATTCCAGGGGCGCTTGTGAATTGAAGTAAATCCCCAGTCTGAACGTTCTGAAGCTGGACCGTCGCTCCCGTCAGCGTTGGGTTATATGAGCCCGTTATCTGCAGGGTTGCCGTGATCTGCTCTGGCCCGTATCCGAAGACATAATTCAGAGCGTAGGGCTCAACTGTGTTCAACTGCGGAACGGGGTTAATCACGATATTCCGAGTGACAATGTTACTGGAAGACTGACTGTCACTGACCTGGAAGTTGATGACTTTTGTCGTCTGGACAGGATTACCGTTCGATCCATAGTACGTGATCGACCGAAGAGCATTCTGGTAATTTGCAACGCTCGCCGAACCACTCAACGTCAAAATTCCATTTTTCGCATCCCAGCTTCCCTGGATATTTCCGGTATTCGTGAATTTCAGGAAGTCTTGCCCGGAAATATAGTTTTCGACGATTCTGATCGTCGCACCTGTGAGATTTGAATTGCTAGGATCATTTGCCTGTAGCGAAGAAGTGATCAAAGTCGCCGGATCGTTTTGCGTGTAATTGACAGAAGTCGATTCCACCCCACTCAAAATTGGCGCTTTGGCGACCGAATAAAAGCTGATAATCCGTGTTGCCGCCGGATTGCTTGTCAGCGAAGAATTCGTTGCAACAAACGAAACTGTTCGAGGCAATGTACTCGGAACGCTTGACGTATCCTTATATTGAACCGACTCCAGCGCCGCCTGATAATTTGCAACGGTATCAACACCGGTCAGTGTCAACATTCCCGATGAAGCATTCCAGGACCCGTGAATTTTCGCTGTATTCGTGAAAATCAACTGATCCTCGCCTAATGCATAGTTGTTCGTGATTTGGACCGTCGCAGTAGGGAGTGTCGGATACACTGGATCGGTAACCGTCAATCCTGGTGAGACTGCGACCGTTGTGTTTGGGGTGTAGTAGAGATTTCCGGTATCGGTTGTGACTGTTGGAGGATAGTTAATCGGAATCAAGACGATGTTTCGTGATTGGGTACTGACTCCCGTCGTGGAATGGACCGAGAACGTGATCGTGCGCGACAAAACAGAGTTGTAAGTCGAGCTGAAGTAGCTGACGTTCCGCAAGGCCGCCTGATAGTTTGCTGTCGTATCGCTACCGTTCAGGCTGAGCGTACCGGTTTGTGGATTCCAAACTCCTGAAATCTTAGCCGTGTTCGTGAACAACAGATTATCAATTCCAGGCTGATAATTTCCAGAAATCTGCACGGTTGCCGACTGAAGAAGATCCGGCCCCACTGGTGTCACAGTCAACGTCGAAGTGACTTTCGTTGTTGCTCGCGTGATATAGGTCAACGCCGACGATTCAATATTAGCCAAAAGCGCCGAGCCAGGGTTGATTGAGGTGAGTACAAGATCGTTTCCGTCACCGCCGGCGTAGTTTGCCGTGAACGCATACTGTTGGCCCAGGTATGTCGTGGTAATGGAACCTCCCTGAGGAAGGTTTGTAAATGTTCCAGCAATCGGTTGATTTGAAGTGTTATTGACGATGGTGATGTTAGTGCCGACGGACGGTGCAAAATTCAATGACAGGTTGATCGGCGAACCGCTTGCCGTAAAACCATTTGTTAAAAGTGGGAATCCTGTCGTCATTACTGGAGCTACGATTCCCCCTTTCCCTGATGTCAGTTTGACGGTTCCACCATTGCCATCAAGGGCGGTTGTGGTAGTACCACCGTTATCGAGAATGATTTGTCCGTTACCGGTGGTTGATTGAACAGCAACCACGCCACCGAAGTTCGGCTCAAAAAATTTCGTAAACGTGATGTTTCCCAACTGACTGGAATCACCAAAAGTTACCGAGCCTGCCACACCATTGACAATGCTGGCCAATTCGACAGGTGTCAGATTCACTCCGACGACCGCGTTGTTCAGGCCGCCGATACTCATTGGAAGACTGGGGACCGAGGTGCGAATTGTGACGCCACCACCGGTACCGCCAAATGTATCCACGAGTCCGCCGATCGTCATATCGGCACCACGTAACGTAATCGCCGTCGCAGAACCTTCGGACGATGTAACAATGGCAGCATTCGCTATCGTCAGCGTACCAGTTCCATTGTTGCCCTGATCAGCGGCGGTCACATCGGCCTCAAGGGTTACCTTTCCTGAGGCATCGATGATGCTTCCCCCTCCAATGTTCAACGAACCGGCCGCTGCCAACCACACGCCACTCCCCGCGTTAAAAGTGTCGATTGTCGCACCGGCATCAGTGATTCCACCATGAACGACCGCTTTGAATGTGCCATCGAGAATGATCGAGCCGGAGATTGTGGCACTATCGGTTCCCGCATTTCCGGTTTCGAGATCGACACTTTTCACACGGGCTGCCCAACCATTAAGGCCAGAAACCGTGATCGTATCGTTGCCGTCACTTGATGCTGTTGCACCAGTGTTCACATTCAGTTGTTGTACGTTCCACACGGCAACCGTCTCGATTGCGGTGCCTGCTGTCGTCCCTGAAATCACGAACGAACTTGTACTTCCAACGTTTGCGATTCCAGCCGTCAGATTAGTTCCATCAGCAATCGTCAGGTTGTCGTTCTGGCCCGATGGGCTGACCGTGACGCTGCCAAATCCGGTAAGATCCAGTGGTGCCAACCCGTTGAACTGGATTGGAAGATTGTCAACCAGCACAACTCCCTGTGTCCCGTTAATACCAGGAGTGCTGCCGGGGGAATAAGTGCTGGTATCAGCCGCCGTCCCCTTGACGGCCAGGCCGTTGCTTCCTTTGCCGCCGTCATAATTGATGCCATTCACTGGAACGAAATTGCCATTGGTGAGGTCGACCGTCAGCAGGTCATTGCCCGAGCTTCCTGCAACGATAATCGACGTGAATGAATTCAACGCGAACTCGGATAGCAGCGATCCATTCTGCAGGACTTGAACCTTGGTCGGATCCGTTGGACTTTCCTGCAATTTAATGTTATTCGCGCCCACGCCCATATCAATGAATAACGAATTGTCCGAGGAAATTCCGCTCGCAGATGTTGACAGCAAATAGGCGCCCGGACCGAATCCCGTCGGCATCGTAAACTGAGTGCTTACGATCGCGCTGCCGGTTTCGACTCCCGGCGTCCAGTTCATTGTTCGGGCATAGCTGACCGTTCCAGACGAATTGGTCAGTGAAACGATGGGGTAGTTGGACGCCATTTCGGCCCCGCTACCAAACGAGGCACCGCTGGAAAGACCATCGAGCTGCGTTCCCGAAAGAGTAAACGACGTCGCATTGGCGGTAATGCCAGTGATCGTTGGTTTCCATGCAGCCTGAGGTTTGCCAGCGGGGGAAAACGCCCAAACTGTCCCGGTCGACTGATTACTCAGCAGAACTTGACCGTTTGGTAAGGCCAGCATCCGTAGATTACTTGCGGGACCGCTGATCGAGTTGTTCAGTAACCCGGACGGGGTGACATCCGAAAGCGCGTTTGTCACGGGGTTAAAATCGAAGAAATACGTCGGACCATTCGCAATGTGTTTTCCTTGGGAATCGACTCCGGGTGAATCCGCTGCAAACAGGAAG
>JBAXBD010000559.1:0-4569 GCA_037142165.1 Schlesneria sp.
ACGCAGATTTGTGCCAGAACTTTCTTATATTCATCGGTGTTTCTCGGCGCTTGAAAAGCGGTTTTACCGCTCACCATGAAGTAAAGGATCGCACCAAGGCTGTAGATATCCGTTGCAGCCTTCAGCTCATCGACGCGGCCCATCGCTTGCTCGGGAGAAGCGTAGTTCGGCGTCCCCTTCATTTCACCAAGCGCCGTTTGATGCGGATTGGGCCCGGCTGGCGAGACCCGCAACGTCCCTTCAGCTTCGTTGGTATGATCTCTATTATCACGACCCACGATCTTGGCGAGTCCCCAGTCGGCGACCAGGGTCTCGCCATACTCTCCCAACATGACGTTGTCCGGCTTTAAGTCACGATGGATCACGCCTCGACTGTGTGCGTATGCGACCCCTTCGCAGACTCGCTGAAAACGGCTTAACAGCTTTCGGAACGATGGGTCGTTTCGTAACGACGGCTCAGGCCGAGGACGCGCATGAAATTTTTTGATGGCCCTGGTCAACGTCCCAGCCTCGGAATCCTCCTTGAGGATTGCGTCGACCGCTGCCTTCAGCGTTTGATCGCACACTTGATCAGGATCGAAACGGAACGTCGCCAGACGTTCCTGCAATACCTGCCGGTTTTGAAATGACTGATCCTTATCAAAGGCTCGCAAAGCGACAAGCAGGTTCTGTTCTTCCGATGATCGCGGACGCTCATGAAATGCGGTGATGGCGAGATGCAGTCGCGGATCACCAAATACACGCATCACATAACAGGGGGAATCAGGATCGGCCTGTCCCGATTCTGTAAGTTCGGTCGTCACATCATACACCGGGACGATGTTGGGATGCTCAAGCTTGCCGCTCATTTCCGCCTCATTACGGAACGATGAAAGCCAGGGCTCGGTTCCTTGCCGTGAGGGCTTAAGTATCTTCAACGCCACACGACGATCAATCTGCGGATCGAGCATCAACCAGACTTCCCCCTGGCCTCCGACGGCGAGTCGATCAATCGGCAGAAATCGAGCGAGCTTTGGTGCTGATTTGATACCAAGTATTTGTTTGGCCTTGGAAAAGGCCGCATCAATAACCTCAACGTGGTTCGGAAACCTCTCGAGATATTCGGCGACTTGCAGCGATTCTCCTCGACGTAGTCGTACCTCCAGTTCAATGACGAGCATTTCATACAGAACTACATCCTGATCCGACTCAGGCACTTGATGGAGATAGGACTCGATTCTCGGTCGAGTTCCAGACTGCCAGGCGGAATCAAATTCGTCTAAGAGTTGTTCTTGCTCCGAATCTAAGTGAGAATCCCCGTCAGGCAAATGCGAATGACTGTTCAATGGCGCGTCGTCAGGTTCTGGCTGTGGACCCATGAAAGTTCGTTCCCAGTATTACTTGAATTGGAAAGTCTGTTTTCGAGCTCGAGTCTTCGTAATTTGGCAAGAAATGCGACGAAAATCAGGAGAACAGCATGTCTAGTGAAAATCAAGGCGACATTACTAAACTGGTCGCAAATCTCAAGGCTGGCAGCCAAGATGCGCTCGGCGAATTATTAAAAGCTTATTCCCCTCAATTAAAGGCTTTCGCGCGCAAATACTTGAGCGGCAGGGTTAAACTGGTGAGTGATGAAGACGACGTCATTGTAAGTGTCTTTTTTCAACTTTGGGACAAAGTACAGAATGAAGGCATTCCGGAAATTGACACAAGAGTAGAACTATGGCCACTCTTGCTAACAATTGCTAAACAAAAGGCAATCGATCACTCGCGGCGGGCGGCAAGGAAAAAGCGAGGCGGGAAAGAAACGATCGAAAGTCTTGAGTGGGATCCCGCCAAACGAGAACCGACTCCCGACATGATTGCTTCCAGGAAAGAAGAGATCGAACGGCTGATGAAGTGTCTTGACGACGATACACAGCGGCAAATTGCCCGCCTGAAATTGGCCGTGTACGAAAACAAAGAAATCGCGGATGTGATTGGACGCACTGAACGCACAGTGGAAAGAAGGCTTAAGACAATTCGCGATAAATGGAAGAAGGAGATCGAGAAATGGAATCAGGAGATCGAGTTGATTTAAACATTCCAACACTCTCACCACACCGGTCACAGTGATTGGGTGGTTTGCCATAGTGTCGTGAAGAAAACAATCTTGCGTTGTAGAGAAAACAACGGTTTCACGGTCTCGGTTAAGCCTCAAGCCACCGAATCGAAAACGTAACGGGATCAATTGCAATGATTGGCGAATGTCTAATCTCGGTCGCCCCGAGTGGGCTTTTAGCTGGTTTTAACGTTCGAAACCAGGGACGAAGCGGCCCTTGGCTCTATTCGGTTGCCACGCTGCGGCTTACACATGGCGGGCGGTTTGATGGTTGACGAGACGGCCGGTTTGACGACCAATGGGATGGCCCGTCTACGGATGAAAGGACGGCCGTGCGCGATTGAGCAGCGGGTATTACCAGCCGAATCGTCGCAGATCGATTTCTGTCACCAATAACTTTCGCGACGTGCTCTCGTCGGTTCCGATGCTGGCAGCATCGGCTACGTAACAGACGCTGTTAGCGTCGGAAGTGCTCCGAGCCATTTCATGAGCACCATCCAAACGTTAAGAAACTATTCATACTTTTCGATTGACATGCGACATTTTATATTGTATTTTTTTGTCGCTGTTTGTGTTGATGAAAGCGGCAGTTCTTTCGTTTAACCCGCAGCCAGCGGCGCAGGTGGATCGGCGTTCAGCCGATCTCTTTGAACGTCGTTGGACGCAGGTGAGGGAATGTGATTGGGGACGCGTATGCAGAAACAACGGCATTTTTCAGATGAACGATGACGCCACGGGTGTATCAGTGGTGCGACATACCCCGGCGCGCTTGGATTTCCGAAACTGAAATCTGACGACGACAATTGATCTTTGACATCTTGGAATGAAATTTAATTCGGATCGCCCCCGGCGGCAAAGCGCCGAGAGAGTAGTTATGAGTGAGTTGAAAGTAGAAAGACCAAGAAGAACCCAAGGATGAACATCCTCGGCTCGCCTGGAAGGAATCGTGGGATTCGAACTCGCGCAAACTCCGGTGAAGTCGCGCGAACTCGGGTGAACTTTTTAACGACGGAAATGCGGGGAACGCTCGCCAAAAGCCTACAATTTATGGTAATTGGTCGAACTCACGCGAACTTTGACACCAAATTTTCTGGGGCGGGGGATTACAAAAGAACCAAAAAGAGTTTAACCACGGATAGTACTGATGGACACGGATAAGAGAAGAAGTGAATGACTTACAGGCATTTTGCATTTATCAGTGCTCATCCGAGTAATCCGTTGGTTAAAAATCCTGAATCGAATTCGATGAAACGCACTGAAGACGAAAGACGTCTCGGGGCGCCGAAGCGGCGAAGTCGTCTTGAGAAAGTAGTGTGCCACGACAAGCAGTTCGCCAGAAGCTCCCGCTCCATGAACCCAAGGCACTTTGGTGAAACTTAAAACGTCAACTTCCCCAAGAGTCGACAATTCAACGAAGAATCCAAGGATTAACATCCTCGGCTCGCCTCGAAGGAATGATGGAATTCGAACTTGAGCGAAGTCGGTCGAACTGCGTCGAACTTGATCGAACTCGAACACCCCTAAAAAGCAGGAAAACACCCTTAAAATCCCAATAAATTATGGGAAATGATCGAAGTCGGTCGAACTTGATCGAACTGTGACACCAAATTTCCTGGTGGCGGAATATGGCAGAACGTGAGAGAAGATTTTTGAACGGGTAAGCATCGATGCAAGGCGGAACCGACGGCAGCATCCCCCACTTAGATATTTCTGTCTGAAATTGGTAGCATGGCACCCACATCCCGTCTTAAAGTCTAAAGCAGGAATCAGTCATGAGCCACCACACATCGTTCGAACCTGGTGCCGAGATATCCGACGCTGAATCAGCAACATCGTTTCGACGCCGCTGGGCGACATCGGTGGCAGCGGCAACGATTTTCGTGCATTTTCTGGTGTTTCTCGTTGTGGGTGGATGGTGGTATTTCATTGTCCCTCGGGTGAAACAATCGCTTGATATACCGGGTGCCGTCGTCACACGCAGCAAGGTTTTTTTGATTCAGCAGAGCGATTTTTTCGTCAACTACTGGTACGTCTTCGTCGTTGCTGCGCCGATTCTTCTTGCGTGTGACTTTCTGCTCATCCGATATCTCGGGAAAGAGTATCACTTGCGTGCCGCAGTCGCTTCGGGAGTGATCATTGCGATGCTGTACCTCGCGTATCCGCTGGCGGGATCTTATATTTTGAACCATTGATCTTGCAGGCTGACGCCCGCACAACTTGCCGTATTTGGTATTGTCGGGTGGGCTTACGCGCATCTGCGCAGATCTTTTTTGCACGGGCTGAAGCCCATGCTACGATTGTTCGCTCTCACTAGTTTTGTGATTGGTCACCCCCATGCTTTCTCGTCGCGATCTGCTGTGGCAATACGGTGGAGGATTGGGTGGTCTGGCGCTCGCCAGCTTGCTGGGCCGCGACGAATCTCTGACGGGAGCAGAATCGTCGGCGATTGGCCATCAAATCCACGATGGCGTGTTGGAGGTGTTACACGT
>JBAXBD010000560.1:0-4566 GCA_037142165.1 Schlesneria sp.
GAAGGATGAAGGCGGAAGGATGAAGGCGGAAGGATGAAGGCGGAAGGATGAAGGCGGAAGGATGAACTGGATGACCGGTGACTGAACTGATTCAGTCCGATCGTCTGACGCTGTCGTTTCAATCGCGCGTCAATCGAACTCGTCAATGGCCATTGCCGTTTGACGCGCCGTTTGTTCTTTCGATTCGCAGTCTTTTGACGACGCGTGCGTCCGCATTCAAGACCGTGAACAACAGCTTTTGCCAGGCAAATGATTCGCCCGATGAGGGCATACTCCCCTTTTGCGAAAAGACAAAGCCGCCGACTGTGTCGAATTCACCGTCTTCGGGAAGCTCGAAATCGAAGCGTCGGTTGAGTTCATCGAGCCGAACACGAGCTGAGACCTCGATTGTTGTCGGGTTCAGTTCACGAATGTCATCACTGGCTTGCTCGTCATCGTACTCGTCGGAAATTTCTCCGACGATTTCTTCCAGAATATCTTCCATCGTCACCAAACCCGCGACTCCTCCATATTCGTCATGAACAATTGCAATATGGACTTTCTGCCGCTTCATCAGTTCCAACAGTGACGGAATGGCGGTGGTCATTGGGACAAATACAGGTTCACGAATGATATCGCGCAGGACGGGGATCGTGTGACCGGTCCGTGTGGGAGCCAGCGCTTTCAGCAGGTCTTTTGCGTAAAGAATCCCAAGAACATCATCGGTCGAGTCGCCAATGACGGGCATCCGACTGTGTCCTGATTCGATTAATTGCTGTCGTGCCTCTTCCAATGTCAGATCGGCACTGACGCAGTCCATTTCCGTACGCGGCGTCAAGATGGCACCAACATCTTCGTCTTGCAATTGCATCACTCGCTGAATCATCGCTGTCGAACCCGATTCAAGAACCCCTTCACGTTCCCCTTCTTCGACGACAGATCGAATTTCTTCCTCGATCTTCGAGGTGTCGTCCGTTTCCAGTTCTGTTCGGCCGGTGATTCGATGCGCGTAACGGTCCAGTTGTAATGCGATCCACAACAGCGGGGTCAGGATGGTCTGCAAAACTTCGATGGCAGGCCAGCAGGTGCACAAGAACCGTTCCGATGCCACACGAGCAATTGTCCATGGCAGCAAATCGGCCGCGATGAACGCCAGGGCTGCGAAGAACGCATAATTCAAAATGAACTGCAACTGCTGGTTGAATGGCGATGCTTGATTGGGCCAGCCGATCCAGCAGCACAACACCGCGGCCAGACCGAGTGTCGACATCGTCAACAAAAATTCCAGGGCCAGTAATGCTTCGCCCTGTTTTTTTAAGATCTCGCCAAAGCGGTTCGCAACGCCCCGTTTTTCGCAAAGCTCTTCCAGGCGGCTGTAGGAAAACTCACGAAGTGCATCACAACCGAGGGCGCTCCAACAGGCGGTCGCCATCAGCACGAACACCATAACCTGCAGCATGTCCACGTCACATTTCCAATCCAGTCGGACACAAACCCCAGATGCCGAGCAATTCTCGCTCTCTTGTTCGCATCAGGGGCCGCATCTCATCTGTCAAATCATCGTATCCGCATAGGTGCAGTAAACCATGTACCACATAGAGTAGCAATTCTGCGCGCGGACTCCATCCATGCGCATTCGCTTCGCGTATGGCGGTCTCAAAACTTACGATTAATTCCCCGTTAAGAAAATCACATAAGTCAGCAGCATCCTCTGGAACATCTGACACTTCCAGATCGTTCGAAGATTGCAAGTCCATATCGATTCTTGCATTCGCATCAATCGATTCATTCAGAAGAAAACTGATCACGTCAGTAGGATAATCGTGTCCAAGGAACTCACGATTAACTCGATGGATTTCCGCGTCGCTCACGATGGCAACACTGATCTTGGCAGTGCTGATCTTCTCTTCCTGTAATACTCGTCGAATCACTTCGTCAATAAACGCATGATCGACATCAGAATCGGATGTCGGCAGTTGCTGGGTAATCTCGATCGAGTAATGAAACATCTGGAATCAAGGGACCGACTGATGCGGCTACTGGTCAATAAGACTTCGCGCTTAGATAAAAAGATGACGGATGGAGATGATAGCGTAAAATTACGCAGATGGATATCAGGCCGTCTCTACATGTTGGATCGGCGGCTGGAAGCCGCCGCTACGTAGCGGCGGCTTCCAGCCGCCGTGAAAGGTCTTGGGCATTTCGCAAAGCGCATTAACGCGCGGACGATTGACCCATCAACGCGCGGACGATTTTCCTATTCTGATCCCATGATGCGACGCGCATAAACCGGCTGTGCCGGTCAGGCGGCGATGCGGGTTTCGGCTTTGATTTCGTCTTCGCCGTTGTTGAGGTCTTCGTTTTCGTTGGCCATGTCCGTTTTGTCGTCGTGACCATAGCCATAGCCGTAGCCGTAGCCGTAACCGTATTCGGTACCGCTGTTGTTGGCGATATGATTCGCGACAATACCGATGACCTGGACCCCGGATGCACGGAATGATTCAACCGCTCGCAGTACCAGTTTTCGCCGGTTCTTGTCTGGCCTGATCACGACGATCGCCCCGTCGACCAGTCTTCCGATGATTGCCGGGTCTGTCACGGCCAGTACGGGTGGCGCGTCGACAAGTATCTGATCGTAGTGAGATTCGGCCCAGGCGATGATGTCGTTGAAACGTTCGCTGGCCAGTAGCTCTGATGGGTTGGAAGGGCGCGGCCCTGATGGCATGACGTCAAGATTTTCAATTCCAAGATTGAAAACATTTTCCAGGCAGCTTTCCGCAACGGGCTTCGTATCACGCAGGATCTGGGAGAGCCCGAGTGGGCCTTTCAAATCGAGCAGCTGAGTCATGCCGGGACGTCGAAGGTCTGCGTCGATGAGCAATGTCTTTTTCTTGGCCTGGGCAAATGCCACCGCCAGGTTGGCAAGTGTCGTGGTTTTTCCGTCACCGGGCTCGGTACTGGTGACAACAATCCTCTGACTATCAGAACTCGAAAACGTAATTGAGCTTCGTAACGTGCGGAAGGATTCCGATTCCAGGCTGTCCGGCTTTGCAAACGTGACAACCGCGTCCAACCCCACTCCGTGAAGAGGTTCCATTTCACGAATCATGGCCAGCATCGGCAATCCAAGTTGCGATTGAAGTTCATCCGGTGAACGGAAGCGATCGTCAAGAACATCCGTGACATAGATCATTCCCAGTCCGAAAATCCCACCAAGCAGAGTGCAGAGAAAAACGGTTGTTGAGATCTTCGGGGCGACGGCACCCGGCATGACCTTGGCCGGCGTGGTGACGCTGATCTTCAGCCCGGAGTCAAAGCCGATGTCGATCTTCTTCATTTGTTCGAGAACCAGATCGTAGTACAACCGCAGGCGCTTCAAATCCATTTCGACAATTTCGATTTGTGCCATCTGGCCGTTCAAACTGAGTGCCTGTTTCTTGATTTTTTCAAAGTCGTCACGAATTGCGGCTTCATGAGCACTTGCCTGATAAAGACGTTGCTTGACCATCTCGAGCAACTTTGGTGCGAGTGCCCGTTCACGAACTTCTTTCGTGGTCGAAGAAACAGACTGAGCCCGTCCGGCGAGCCAATCTTCCGTTTTCTTGATTCGTTGTTCGAGTTGACGGATCTGGGGGTGATTAGGTCCATACGTCTGCAATTTGTTCTGCAGTTCGGCCTGGTCCATCAAGAGCTCGTCTTCTCGCTTGGCGATGGTGTAAGCGTCGTTGGCTCCGACACCCAGTTCCGCCATCAGGAATTCACGTGAAATATCACCCGCCGCCTGCTGAAGGTACGGCTGAATATCCGCTCCCGTGGCGAGTGCGTGTTCGACCGACATGAGTAACGCTCGCGATTCGAGCGTTTTCTTTTGAGCCTCAACCAGAGCGTCGTTCAGCTTAACGGTTTGTTCAATGATGACGTGAGTATTCTTGTCATTTCCTTGAAGCAGGATTCCCGTGTCCCGTTTCAGATTGAGAAGTTCCGTTTCCTTTTCTCGTAACGCGATCTCGTTTTGTGCTTTCTCACGGTTTAAAAGCACGAGGCTTTCTTTGGAATTTCCCTTATGAATCTCACGCATATATTCGAGGTAAGATTCGACGATCGCGTCGACAACAAATTTCGCGGTCTTGGGGTTCTTAGAGACGTAGCGAACCGCGAGCAGATTGGTTAATCGCGTTGATGACACCGAGAGATTCTTCTTCAATTCGGCAGACCACCGCGATTTGGCAACCCCTTTCAAATCGATGCGATGCAGTGTCGGAAGACGCTTGATCGCCCCTTCAAGCACTCGATCACTGGTTAAGACCCTCTGGTACGTCGGCATGATGTCCTGAATCGCTCGTTGATTCGGCTGATTATTTTCATTCAGGACGTTCCCTTCCGTCTTGAGCACCATGATTTCCGACGAGGATTCGTATTTGCGCGTGGCTGTTGAGTACCAGGCAGCGCCGATGATCCCGCCGACAATCGTGCAAATGATCAGAGTTGGCAGCTTGCGACGAACGACTTGCAGGAAACGAACCGATTCGTTCAGCAAGTTCGGTCCGCTAGCCGACATGTCTGGCAAACCGGTCAGGCGTTCGTTTG
>JBAXBD010000561.1:0-4553 GCA_037142165.1 Schlesneria sp.
CGGTTGTCTCCTGCAGGATGGTCTCAAGTGTTTCGTCACTTAAGCTGGCAAGATTCTGGAATGAAAACAGGGATTCCCGGATCGTTCTGGCGACGCCTGGGTCTTTGTGATCGATGGAATTCAAAATTGCGTGCGATGTTGTGCGCTCCGTTTCGTGTAGTACGTCAGCTGCATGATCGGCTCCCCGAGCACGAACAGGCTTTTGCCCCGAACGGATTTGCAAAAGTGTCGCAATCTCGGTCAAAACATCGGCATCTGTCGGGCCAAGCCTGGCGAGCCTGCCCACAATTTCGGCCTGTTGTGACGGACTGAATCCCGCCAGAACTTGCGATGCCAGGCCTGGAGGTAATCTTGCGGCGACGACGGCGATCGTCTGGGGATGCTCGTGTTCGATAATTCTTCTCACGTCATCAGAATGCCGACTGTGCAAAAAGGCGAACGGGCCTGCTTCGATCTGTTCCTCCAACCGATGCTCAGATGGTCCAACGCTCGTCTGGTCGATTGTTCGTTCCAGCAGTTCTCTCGCGGTATCAGGTCCTGCTGGCTGGATGAGTGGTCGGGAAACGAATGCGGCTTTGAATTCATTCAGAACCACTTCTTGCTCTTCTCGCGTAACGTGATCGGTGTTGGCAATAGCGAGCGCCACTTGCTCCATTTTTTCGCGAGGCAGTTTTCCCATGACTTCGGATGCGAGTGACTGGTCGAGACTCAGCAACAAGATCGCGGTCTTTCGAGTCCCGTCCATGAGATCGGTCTTCATTCATTTGCCTCGGATAACCAATTGCCAAGCAACGTGGCAGATGCCGCAGGATCGCTTTCCACGAGAGATCTGATTTCGTCACGCAGCATCGCAAAGTGATCAACCTTTGCGGCCGCAATCGCAGTGGTTGTTGCCAGCAGCGGTGGTGAAGCAACCGAATCCGCTTCGTATTCGTCGCGTTCTGGCAATGGATGCGATCGGGAAGCAGATCTCGAGTGACGCTTCAAAATCCAAATCACCGCCAATGTCGTCAAACCGGCAATCGTGAGAGTTCCACGCCATTTTTGAATGAACGAAGTGAGCTGCAAAGAGGCAGGTCGAAAGGCTTCATCCGTCGATTCGGGAGCCAGCCGATCAACGCAGGTGACAGAGATTGATTGGCGTGTCGCTTCTGACGGAATCAGTCCGGCTACGATTCGTTCCACTTTGGCGGAAACGTCTTGTTCGATCGCTTCCAAGTCCATCTGGTCCGTCATTGCAGACCTGTTTTGCATGCGACGTGCCACATCACGAACGTAGTCGCGAGGGATCGATACGCTGACTCGGATGTTTTGCAGCGGATCGGCAGTGTGAGCGGTCTTCGATTCCATATTGGAGGTAGAAACATCGGATTGGTTGTCGCCTGTCCCGCGGAACCCGGTCCAGTGTTCGTCCGCATCAACGAGAGAGACAGGTCGGTTGACCACTCGAGCATGGTCATTACGAGTTTGAAGTGCAGTGCGTTGTACGAATGATGGTCTTTTTCGTTCGAGATCAATCTGGACAACGACACCGACGTTCGGAACATGCGATAGCGCCTTTTGAAGGCGCTGTTCGTATTGACGGGTCATTTCATGTGTTTGCTGACGCTGGCGGGTTTCAAGCGTGGTGTCTGTTGGTTCGCCGGTATAGGCTTGTCCGCGCGTGACATCAAAAATTGTCACGTCGGCAGGGAGTAAGTCGGGTACAACGCTTGCGACCACATGCCTCAATGAATTGGCCAACGTTACAGAAACTTCTCGCCCGGCACGCGGCTTCACCGACACGTTAGCGGTTGCGCGAGTTTTCTGGTTCCAGCCGGATCGGCGTTCAGGGGATGCGATCACCACCCGAGCGTCTTCAATATCAGGAACCCCTTTAATCATCCGACGCAACTCTTGAAGCAACAGCGCCTCTTTCATCTGCTGGCGTTGCCGATCAGTGCTGAATGGTCCAAGGGTTTCGTAGTGTTTTATCATTTGCGTCCCCAGATCGGCGGGGAGCGCATCGAACTCTAAGAGGGCCGCGTTGTAGCGGGGAAGCTCCTTGGCGGGGGCAAGCAATCGCTGTCCATCACGACGAAAACTCGTCAAGCCTGCGGCAACCAGGGCCCGTTCGGCTGACGCAAGTTCTTCGTTTTCAAATGACTTTCCAAACGAAACGGGTTGGAATTCGGTTCGTTGATTGCAAATCACGAGCCAGCCAAATCCGGCGCAAACAATCAGAAGTAACGCGATTGACGCCGCTCGTTGAACGGGCGGCATTTCGCGAAACCGATCGAAAAGTTGCCGAGCGATGCGCGGTAAAACATCCATGAAAATCGCGCAGTCTTAAAGTAGACTAATCCAGTCAAAACACGACGCGTCTTATAGTTGCGACCGGCGATTTAACGCAATGCGAATCGTCCCTGCGGGAGCCTGCCAGGCACGTCTGGAAAGAATTTTGTGCTGAAAAAACCAGTGTGGTCGAAGTCCTGTGCCACTGTTTGGCTGTCTTCAGTCAAACAGTGACGAGTTGCGAGTTCAGACAAAGGAAGCCACCGCTTCTGCGAAGACTACGAAGCAGTGGCGCGCCGATCTTGCCGAGCGAGAAAATGTGCGACGAACTGCTGCGGCTGGAAGCCGCAGCTACGGAGAGATTCTCGTCACGCAGTCGGACGTCCCTTTTTCCGGTTCGGATCAACGGGCTTGATATGTGGCTTCGGCGGGTTTGTTCCATGCGAAATGGCAGGTGCAACTTCCACACTTCGCTGCGGTTCGACGTTGAGGATTTGCTCGTCGGGCATCACCGGATCAACTTGAATGGCAGATGTTTTCGGTTCAAACAACCAGCCGAGTGGTCCGGCCAGTAATTGCGGCAACAGGACGATATCGCCGAGTAACGCGACGGCAATCATTGACCCCATGAGTGATCCGAACCGACTGATTAATCGCAATTCTGCGGGGACGAGCATCAGCAAACCAATCGCGACCGCAATACTTGTCTGCCACATTGCCGGGCCGCATTGAACGAGTGCGTCGACGACCGCTTCTTTTCGCGAGCGTCCTTTTTTCATGGCAAGTTGCATCCAGGTCAGGTAGTGCAACGTTCCATCAACGGCGATTCCTAACGCGATTGAAGCTGTGATCATCGAGCCGATATCGATCCGTTGCTGGACCCATGAAATCGCTCCGAACACGACAGTGATTGGCAAAATATTGGGAATCATCGCAACGGCTGCCGCACCGAAATTGCGCAGCTTCACGATGAATACGCCGAGAATTAACGCGAAGGCCAGGCCAAAACTGCTGAGCAGGCTCTGAAGAACGGCCTGCTGCGTCCGTACGAACAGTGGCACATTTCCTGTGATGAAATGCCTTGATCCGGGGTGAAGCTTAAGGACATCCTGTGCAATAACATGCAGGTCCGACAGGACACTGGCAAAATCGTTATCGGTCATGACGTTGACCTGGGCCGTAATTCGCCAGAGTTCGTCTCCAGGTTGATTCAGCAAACCATCGCCTGAACGATCAAGATCCCGTCCCTGTTCCGAAAGGGTGTAGAACGACCGTGCATTGGGGATTTCGCCATCGCGGATTCGCTGTTGAACCAGGGTTGCTCGCTTGTGATATTTGGACTTCAACAGAAATCCAGCGTCTTCCGGCAGTGATTCACTGACCGGTTGAAAATCGGCAAGTGAAACCGAACCGCTGATCTCGGGGTGCGCCCACATGCGTTCCTGAATTCCCCGGATCAGTTCCATGCGATCAAGAAAACTCGTGTCTTTTTGAGATTGTTCATCGAATCGAATAATCGTTTCGACCGGCATGACTCCTGAAAGGTTGGTTTCAATCGCCCAATAATCCTTGGCGATACGAGCGTGATCTGGAAAGTAGCGAATCACTTTGGTTTCGGTTCGAAACCGCGTTAAGCCAAAACTGAGTCCAACACAAACACCGATAAAACCAATCGCCTGCCAGCCGGGATGAACTGTCAACATTCGGCCTAAGGCCCTCCAGCCGGGGTGATCGAGTTCCGGCTCGCCAGGCGGTCGACCTGGCCAGAGTTGCATTAAAGCGGGAAATCCGTAGATGACCATGACAAATGAAAACATCGTGGCACAGGCGGAGTAGATTCCAAATTCGCGGACAGGTTCCAGACGGCTGGAACACAAGGAAATTAATCCGATTGACGTGGTCAGACTGGCGAGAAAGCATGGCATCCATGCCTGCCGAACTGTTTCAACGATGGCTCCTGTTTCATCCTTACAGGCGACATGCTTCCAATAATTCGAGACATGTATCGCACCGGACATAGTCAGTAAGACGAGCAACGTCGGCATGATGATCAGGACCATATTCATCGAACCACCCGTCGCCGGAACGACGGCCATCGAACAGAACGTGGTGAACAGCGAGATCATCAGCACTAACGTTGCCAGGCGAATATTGCGAACGAGCATGAACGCGACGAGAGCGCTTACCAGCGCTGACGTGAGAATGACCGAACGGCGGTGAATCTGAATCAATGGGACGGAAGTGTCCCAGGCAGCCTTCACAATCTCGGCATTCAGTTC